>DUUE01000282.1 GCA_012841735.1 Bacillota bacterium
ATTTTCGGCCTGATTTTGTTTTTTGCCGTATTCAGGGCAATTCTGGTCACCCAGGTAGCAAAGGAACTTTCGGCGCGAAAATTATGCACATTCCGGTAAACAGCAAAAAAAGTTTCCTGTACCACATCCTCCGCCAGCTGGCGGTCACCGGTAACCATATAAGCCAGGCGGAGCAGTTTCTCACCATAGGCGGCAACCAGCTCTTCATAGGCAGCCTGCTCATTGCGTATTAATCTCTTAATGGTTTCATCCGATACCAGCGAGCCGACCACTGCTCCACCTCCCCCTCTCCTCAGATTAGACACATAATAAACAAAAATGGTCGCATTTTTTTGTCTGAAAGTTACAGCTTACATCGCAAGTAAGTGGCAGGACACCCCTGTTTGGCACCCCTTAACATTTTACACCGCACGCCATATTATATTATATACCGTCCTTACTCCCGGAAGGATGGATCTCAATAAATACAAGGGGTGTTCTGTTCAGATGCCATTTACAATCTCGAGTTTAAACCCAAACAATGAATTGGGTACGGCAAATGTAGAGATAACTGTTCCTGCAGCTCCCATTTTTAACGAGGCCAACCTTATTCCCGGTGAATCAGTCGGACCGGAAGACCTGCTGGTTAGCAATGACGGAACTACTGACGCCCGTTATTTTATTTTCGCCGACTGGCGCCCCGGCCCTAATACCAGTCCTGCCGGGGCACAAATCCTAGCTGACCGGCTAAATATCGAAATTACAGATGACGATCCGGATAATCCGGAAGTAATTTATAGCGGCCCTGTTTCCGGCCTGATTGAACAACCTGCCGCGGGTCGTGAGTTGGCATTGGCAGGCAGTGAAACTTTAAAAATTTCGGCCAGTTTGCCAAGCGATGCTGGTAATATAACCCAAAGCCTTGCCCTTGAAGTGGATCTTATCTTTGTCGGCACAGTTGAAGAGCCACAACCATAATGTAATTATAAAAGCCCAGTTAAACCTGGGCTTACATAATAACATAAAGCGGGTATCCTTATGGCTTATACATCATCCAGCGCCAACAGAAAGAATATTTTTCGCGTCGTTGCGGGAAAGGAAGAATTATTACTACACATAGAGGAGTGTGCCGTATACACAATCATTCAAAGAGTACCCCTGCTGGTTCCTGTTATTGGTAAATCCCACAGCCAGAGGTTCTCTCAGCCTTCCCCGGCAAAACATATTAACATTGAATGTCTTGCAGTCAGGCAAGTTCTGGCCTCTTGTTACAAAAAAAGCAAAAACACGATGCAATTATTATTACCCGTCCAACCCAAAGCAATTATTTCCTGCACAATCACTCCTGCTTTCCTTGCTACAAAAGTTATTCCCCGGCCTGATAAAAATTCTGCCATCGCAATACTTACTTTTTCTTACGAAATTGAATTGACATATGATGATTTTTGGGGCAAGACACAAACAATAAAACAGGGTTCCGGCCCCCGCAGGCAGCGTGTCCTGCTGGACACCCCTGCAGGCGAATTGGATGTAAAGCTGCAGTTAACCTGTTTACTGCCGGAAACATATGGTCAACACCGGTGCATGGTGGAGCTGAAGGCTTAAAGTTTAGCCGTTATTGTCCAGCAGCGCTTCCAAACCCCTGGCACTGTTGACCGGCAGGGAAAAACAAATGCCCTTTCCGGGAGTATTTAACCCTACCTCACGGGTAATGTTTTCCATAATGGCATGCCTTTTATCCGCCGGAGCAAGTATCAGGACGAGGTCTTTCTCCGGCTGCATGGTGATGCCGAGGTATTTTATTGCTTCTTTCGAACCTAAACCGCGCGCATGGACCAATGTGCCGCCGGTTGCTCCCGCAGCTTTGGCAGCCTCCATTACCTGTTCAAAATAGCCGGTATTAACGATAGAAACAATTAAATGATAAGGTGCCTTTGATGTAGCGGTCACTTCCTCACTTCCCATCTGCAAATTCTCATTGGCCTCTTTCAGCGTCTTTAAAAGAACGCTGTTAATACTGCTTAAACTTATTGTACAGGTTATTCCCGTCCCCGGTTTGGACAGATCAATTTCTTTTTCCAGCTGCTTTAAAATGTAATTTGACATATTTCTGGTTTGAATGCTGAGGGAGACGATTTTCTTGGGTCCGCCATAACCGAGGATATCATAAATTGTTGATTTGGCCGAACCGTACCCATGAGTAAAAAAGAACACCGGCATGTTGCTTTTAGTAAACAGCTTGGATAAAACATTTCGCAAACCGTAATCCATTATAGTTATCAGTACTTCCAACCTGGTTACGGGGCTGTCTTCCATCCATAACCCTCCTTAATGGTCTGGCATTAACAGGATTTA
>DUUE01000069.1 GCA_012841735.1 Bacillota bacterium
CCTTTTTTCGGCAGGACAAGAGCTTCAAGCCCCGGTTCAATCCGCCGGGCATAAATCTTTTCTTTGAGCAGCTCGTGTTCAATTACACGTGTCATTTACGCCCCCCCTTTTTTGTCATAAAATAAACCGTATCCAGCCTGATCTCTTCCGCTACGCGGACCACATCGTCCCGGGTGACAGACTGCAGCTTGGCCAGCAGGTCCTCCGTTGTCCAGACCCTGCCGGCCAGCATGCCATCAACCGTCCGGTTAATCAGAGCGGCAGGGCTGTCTTCTTCCACCAGGAACTGGTTGCGCAGGCCATGATAAGTGTTGACAAAATCTTCCTGGCTGAAATTGCCCGCCGCCATGTCCGCAATTTGCTTCCGTATTATCTCCAGTGTTTTTTCATAGTTTTTGAATTCAATGCCGGAAGAAACAAGCATCAGGCCTTTATGCTTCTCCAGCCGTGAATAGGCATAGTAGGCAAGGCTGGCTTTCTCACGCACATTCTGAAAAAGCTTGGAATGGGGGAAGACTCCCAGGATTCCGTTATAAAGGAGCAGGGCAAAGTAATCGGCATCGGCATAGGTGAGACCCGTCCGGAATCCCAGGACAAGTTTGCCCTGGTTGACATCCAGTTCCTCCGTCACATAACGGACGTTTTCCACGGGAGTATGCACCAGCGTGGGCGGCACTTCCGCCTCCGGTCCCCGGTCAAAGCTGAAGATATCCTCAACCAGCGCAAATGTCTGCTCTGCATCCAGGTCACCGATCAGATGCAGTTCCGCCGGGCTTTCGCGCAAAAAGCGCCGGTAAAAGTCGTACAGTGATGCGGCGTCAAGTACCCGCAGTTTTTCCAGTGTTCCGTATTTAAAGACACTGAAAGGTTCCTGGCGGCACATTTCCTGCAGGCAGCGCTCCACGGAATAGGCGATCTTGTCATTGATCAGCCCTTTAATTACTCTTTCATGCTGTTCCTTTTCCTGCCGGACATATTCTTCCTTAAAAACCCCGTTCTCCAGGACAGGGTTGGTAAGCAGTTCATGCAATATTTCCAGGCCGTCCTGCAGCAGGCGGTTCTCCCCGGGGAGATACTGGTCATGCACCAAATCCAGCGTATACACAACCAGCTGGCGTTCGCCTTTCTTCACAATATCGGCCGTTAATTCCGCCCCGTACAGTTTTTCCAGGCGCAGCACAAGCTGCTGCCTGCTGGGGTATTTTCCGCTTCCCCGCTGCAGCACCGCAGGAAGCAGGGCGCTTTGTGTCACTTCATCCTGATGCAGCTGCCGGTGAAATAAAAGCTGCACCAGGATTGTTTTAAATTTTCCTGTGGGGTGGATAAAAACATTCATTCCGTTTGCCAGGCGTTTATGTATCATTGTCGCCACCTTTTTTCCTCCTTCGTCGGCATCCGCTTCTGTTCCAGGAAATACATAAGTAAACTAATTCACTTTCAGCCGCAATAATCCTGCAAGTGCTACTATTTTACGTTAAAACAAGTCAATTATTTATGAATTTCTATTTTCCGCCGCCGGGGAGGAAACCAGCATAATAATGGGCACGCCGGCTGACAGCAGCGTCGTGGCTGCCGCCACCACGCCGGAATCATTCGTCAGCAGGGCGGTAATACTGCCGGCGATAATGCCCCAAAAACCGGCTGCCAGGTCCGGATGGCACCGGTGCAGTTCCTGCAGCACACCGCGCGGCCGGTAAAAAAGAACGGCCAGCATACCCAAAAAAACAAGCAACACCCGGCTCCACTGGGAATACCGGAACAGTTTCAGGTTCATGCCGCCCTTGCGGACAATAATATCCTGCAGCACTTTCCACCCGGAAGACTTAAATAATGCCAGCGTCCTCCCCAGGTGGGACTGGGCATTCTGCGGCACCAGGGTATTGAGCAGGACAGCAACAAGGGAAAAAACACACACCGCCCCCAGAAAGGCAAGCAGGCCTTTTAACCCCGGTTTCCGGCGCAGCAGGGCGGCAACTGTCACCGTAAATGCCACTGTTGCCGTCAGGGTACCGCCGAAATTGGCACCGCCCGCCGGTGCAACCAGCAGCAGCACCAGCAGCAGAAAAAAGACAACCTGGGCGCCCAGCAGCAGGCGGCGACGTTTGGGCTGCAGGGCAAGCAGGGCGCAGCTGCCAAGCACCGCCATCCCCACCAGCACCCCCATATATTCATTTCCCAGTCCGTAGTAACGGGCGCCGGAGACAGGGTCATAACCCAGGACGGATACTTTCATCAGCGGCGCTCCCCGCAGGGTATCAACCGCCAGGGAAAAGGAAGTTAAAAGGGCCACGGCGGCAAAGCGGCAGGTTGCACCCGGCAGCAGCCGCACAAGCAGCAGGGTGCATACAGCCACCGTCACCACGGTAACGGCAAAACCGGCCGCCGGTGACAGGCAATGCAGCGGCAGGTAAAGCAACACAAGCGGCACAGGCAAAAGGGACAAGAGCAGGCCTTCAAACCTGCGCACAGGAAAAATACGCAGAAAAAGATTAAGCAGTGCTCCCAATACAAAAACAATCTGGAAAAAGACATATGTTTTTAAAAGCGGCGGGCGCAGGCGGTAGATATTGCTTATCCCGTCACGCAGGGAAAGAAGCATTTCTGCCGTGCCGCTTCTGCCTGCCGACAGGGGACGGCCGACCGCCTCAGGCGGAAGTTCCACTTCCAGCCATTCCAGCACCAGGGGCGCAAGATCAGTAATGGCGGCCAACCCTTCCCGGCGTGTGGTGGCCGATGTCAGGAGTGTCCCGGGGGGAAACTCTCTGCCGGAGACGGAGGCCAAACCCAGTGTGTCTGCGCCGGAAGCCCCGCTTTTGGGGACAGCGGCCAGCAGAAGCAAAAGATCATCCGGGGCGAGGCTGCCCTCCACCCGTGACAAAAACCGGTACACATCCTGCAGGATTTCTGTTTGCACCTTTTCCGCCACCGTTTCCGTCAGCAGAGGCCTGTATTCATCCAGGCGGACAGTGTCTCCCCAGTCGATCACTATCAGGTCGGCCTGCGGGTATACTTTGCCAAAAAGCTGCCACACCCGCTCCGTATGCAGGCGGCGACCATAGGGAAAATTGACGTCTTCCGCGAGGACCGCGCCGCTCACATCGCCATAATCAATTTGCCCTGTACTGTCGGCCACAAAGAGGGCTGCTTCCCGGTTGGGCTGCTTCCCGTCTGCATTTCCGATGAGCGCCGTTTTTTTTCCGGCTGCATGCAGGGCGTCGCCCAGCATTCCGGGGCGCACCGGATGCTGCAGCCTTTGGTTAACCTGAACAATATCCGCCATGCCCAGGTGCACAATTTCCCCCCGGGGTGCCACACCCTGATGGCGCAGGTATAATTCCCCGGCCAAGGAACCGTTTAGCTCTTCCTGCCGCATAAATGCCAGCCGCCCGTTGTCCGTAGCCAGAGCGCGGGAGCCTGCTCCCAGGGTTGCGTAAATGTTGCGTGCCAGGGTGCCGCCGGCGGTGCCTGTGTTGAGCAGGCCCACCGCACCCCGCTTAAGCCAGGAAAGGAGCTGCTCATCAGCGGCCAGCAGAAGCAAAAGATCATCCGGGGCGAGGCTGCCCTCCACCCGTGACA
>DUUE01000338.1 GCA_012841735.1 Bacillota bacterium
AGAGATGCGCTCCGGCCGGGCGGGAGGGTGCCGGTTGTTCTGACCCCGGCGCACATTGATATTATTGTTGCAGGCGGTGCAGCCGGCTATACTTTTATTTTTGGCGGAGTAAACCCGAATTTTAACCACCAGGTAAGAAAAATTACCGGGGCGACTCTGACACAGTACGGGAAATAATGTAGAACCAAACAGAACAGAAGGAGTGGTAAAAATGTTGGAAAAAGCTTTGAGCGGCATCAAAGAATCGTTGTCTTATGAAGGTTACGATTTATTGTACCGGGAACGGGAAGACGGTGTCATAGATATACAGATCCTGGCCGGCCCGGATGCCTGTGAAGACTGCCTTGTTCCCAAACCCATCCTGGAAAACATGATCAGAAGAGAGTTGGACGAGCACGGAGTAACGTACACAGCCATTAACCTGCAAACACCGAAGGATTAGCAATAATACCGATGCCGCAGGAAAGCGCTTTATTGCCGTAACCTGCGGTATTGTTTTTTAAGGGTCAAAAATTGGCGAAATTTGCTGCGGGAAAGGAGTAATGGTATGAAGTATAAGCAGCTTGCACAAACAATTGAGCAATTGGAAGCGGAGTCTGCCCTGGAACTTGTACAGCAGTTGGTTGCAGGCGGGGAAAGCCCCGCGGAAATTCTTGCCGCCAGCCGCGCCGGCATGGAGGGGGTGGGCAAGAGGTTTGAAGGCGGCGAATATTTTGTTGCCGACTTAATGCTTTCAGCCAATTTGTTCCAGGAAATAATGCAAATACTGGAACCGGTTTTAAGTGCAGACACCCGGCTGATGGAGTCGAAAGGCAAAGTTGTCATTGCCACAGTGAAAGAAGATATACACGATATCGGCAAAAACCTGGTAATTGCCATGCTGTCGGCAAATGGTTTTGAGGTTGTTGACCTGGGTGTAAATGTGGATCCGGACGTCATCTGTCAGGCAATCATCAGAGAACAACCTCACATTTTGGCATTATCCTGCCTGCTGACATCCACACTGGACGGGATTGAAGATACAATTGCCGAACTGGAAAAACAGGGGTTGCGCGACAAGGTTAAAGTAATTGTCGGCGGGGCGCCCGTAACGGCCAAACTGGCACAACAGTTTGGCGCAGACGCTTACGGGGCCGATGCTTATGATGCGGTTCCCCAGTGCCTGGCATTAATGGAGGGAAGATAAAATGGCGCAAAAAAACCGGCTGCTGGCAGAAAAAATTTCCCGCCTCCGTGCGGCCATTAAACTCAAAGAGCATGATAAAGTGCCGCTGGTGGGCAATCTTGGCTTCTGGCCTGTCAAGTATCTGCACAAATATACCATGCAGGAAGCTTTCTACAATATTGATGTGATGGCGGAAAGCTACGAAGCGGTCATTGCGCGGTGGAGCCGGTGGGATGCGCTGACAACATCGGTAACATCCCGGGCGCCCCTGCTCGATGCACTGGGGTCAAGGCGCTATGTTATCCCCGGCCGTGAAATCTCCCCCCATGCGGATTACCAGCACCCTGACCAGTGTTTCATGGAAGCTGATGAATACGACCGGTTAATTCAGGATCCTGCCAGATTTCAGGCGGAAGTAATTCTGCCCAGGGTATGTGCACGCATTACCACTGGCAGTCTCTACGAAACAATCAAAGCCATAGCAAAAGTGTATACATATACGCAGCAACTGCAAAAAAAGGCGGGGACATTCTGGGATGGCTGGGCGGAGCGCTATGCCATCAGCCCCTTGATGCGCAACGTCTTTCTGGTGCCGGTTGATCTTATTGTCGACAGCTTCCGTGGGTTCAACCAGGGCCTGGTAGATATTAAGCTCCGCCCGGGAAAAATTGTGGAGGCATCCCATGCCTTGCTTGACAGCCTGATCCATGGCGGGATGGCCGGTCTCCCCGCAGGGCAGGATTTTCCTGTGCTGTACAACCCGCAGCATGTGAGCCCTTTTATCTCCCCGCGGGACTATGATAAAGTTTACTGGCCGTTTTACAAACGCATGGTAGACGAGTTTACCGGCCGCGGCCACACCGTCTGGTCGGTGTTTGAAGGGGTACAGGACCAGCACCTGGAACGCCTGCAGGATCTGCCGGCGGGCAAAGTTGTCGCTCATTTTGAAGGGACTGATCTGGCCAAGGCCAAAAAATATTTATCCGGGAAAATCTGTATCGCCGGCGGGATGCCCAACAACATTCTGGCGAAAGGAAGCCCGGAAGATGTGACAGAGCAGGTTAAAGCGGTCATGAAACTGTTTGCGGATGAACCGGGTTTCATAATGGCCGCCGACGGAGGCCTGAATTCCGCCAAACCGGAAAATATTGACGCCTGGATGCGTGCCCTGGAGCAATACGGTTATCTGGGAGGGAAGCTGCAGGTGGAGGAACCTGCAGCAGACGGCCCCGCCGCCGTTGGGCCGCAGGCAGTGCAGAAGAGCTTAATCACCCCCTGGGAACAGGTCAGAGATGAATTCGGTGAAATTAAGGGCGATGAAGAAATTATCGGGCGAGCCTGGGAAGAGCTTGAATACTCTGCACTGGGCCTGCTCGGCATGATCCTGCGGGCGTAAATGTCGCGCCCCGGGAGCGGAGCGGGACAGCCTCCGGGCTGTCCCGCTGCAAATTGCAAAAAGATTCTAAATTGTGTTGCGATGGTGCCGGATTTATGTTATAGTTAAAGATAATAATCAGCAGCCAACAGATTAATACAGGTCCATACGGCAGATCGTGTGTCCTCCCTGCACGGCTGCCCATGACAGGCAAAACCCCGGTTGAACCGGGGTTTTTACTGGGAAGGACTTCATCAGCCCTGTGCATCAATGCGCCTTTATCCAGCGTGCAATATCGTCAATTACGGCTGCATCCACATGTTTTTGCAATTCGTATTCTGCCGGCAGGCTGATTCCTTCCCCGGCCTGGAAGAGGTGGTTTAAGCCGGGATAACTTTTCAGGGTTGCGTTGCCGCTGCCCGCCAGGTAATCCTGCCAAAGGGCGAAATCTTCCATTGTCACCTGGTAATCGCGTTCACCCTGCAGGATCAGGAGGGGCAGCTGCAGGTCCCGGGCGGTAGCCGCCGGATTATATCCCCGCAGATCCAGCCAGTAAGAGGCGGGGACATTCAGCAGTTGTGCGGGCGGCGTGTCTGCCGTAAGATTGGGGTCACGGATATGTTCTATGCTTTGCGCGAGCAACTCCAGTTGAGCCGCTTCCGCTTCGGTAACTTTTCCGTCCGCCTCCGCCAGGTACCGGCTTTGCTCCAGGAGCAGTTCCTCCAGCGGGCGCACTGCACCTGCCAGGATAATCAGCCCGGCCAGTTTTTTATTTTCCGCCCCGATTCTTGGTGCGAGGGTGCCGCCCAAACTGTGCCCCAGGAGAAAAATTTTATCGTCCCGGATCTTGCTTTCCGCCTGCAAGAGTGAAAATGCCGCCACTGCATCATCCATACTTTCTTCCCGCACGGTAAAGGCAGGCAGGGAAGCAAATTTGGCACCGTGTACCAGTGTCCGCTTATCATAGCGGAGGACGGCAATGCCCTGATTGGCCAGCCCCAGGGCTAAGTCTTTGAAAGGCTTATTGGGGCCGATAGTTTCATCCCTGTCCTGCGGTCCGGAACCATGGACAAGAATTACAGCAGGGAAGAGGCCTTCCCCGTCCGGTATGGTCAGTGTTCCCGGAAGAGCCCATTCGCCTTGGCCCACAGTGACGTCTTGCTCGCTGTATTTGGCAGGCAGGCCGTAGGACGGAGGCTCATATTCCGCGGCAACGGGATTTTCCGCCGGCAAAAAGTAAAGCCCGGCAATACGATTGTCACTGTTGAAGGTAAGGCGGATATCAAGCTGGGCCAGGCCAAAGCGGGCCGTAATAATCATTATGCGATAGCGGCCCATCTCTTCCGTTCTGCGGGCGACCTCCTGCCGGTAGGGGCCCGCCTGTTGCTGGACCGTTTCCCAGGCTTCCTGCAGTTTTGCCGGAGGCAGTTCTTTTTTCATCGTGGCGTCAAAATAAGTAACTGCCGCTGTATAGTCTTCCGCCTGCAGCAGGCTGAGAAATTCACCTGCCAACTCCGTAATATCCCCCTGCAGCGGGGGCAGCTTTTCCGTTTTCCGTCCGCAGGCAACCGACAGCAGGACACAGAGCAAAAAGGCCGCAAACAACAATCTTTTCCGGGGCATAGCATCACCCTCCCGTATTCAGCTGTATGACATATTCTCTCCCTGTTAAGGATTACCTGCAGGGGGGAAAATATGCACAAAAAAGCAGGCTGTCGGCATAACTGACAACCTGCTTTTGTTATCCTATTCTATAATCCCTTTGCTCTGCAGGAATTCCCGGGCCACCACATCCGGGTCCTTTTCATCAACCACAACCTGTTTGTTTAACATTTGCATTTCTTCAGTGTCAATCAACCCTTCCAGGACAGCAAGAGCTTCTTTTATTTCAGGGTACTGGGACAAAACATCATTTCTGCAGATTAAAACGCCATTGTAGGGAGGGTTAAAGCCCTTGTCGTCCTCCAGGACAAGCAGGTCCTGGGCTATGAGCTGGCCGTCTGTAGAATAACAGTTGATGGCATCAACTTCCCCTTTGGCAATTGACTGGTACATCAGGCCAAAATCCATCTGTGGGGTTTCTTTGAAGGTAAAGCCGTAAAGCTCTGTATATTCCTTGTAGCCCTGGCCGGGATAATCTTTCCATGTCTGGTCAACGGCAAGGATCATATCTTTGGCATAGGGAGCCAAATCGCTTTGTTTTGTGACATTATGCTCCTCCGCCCAGTGGCGTGGCACTGCCACCGCATAGGTATTGTTGTAACCGTACGGCGGGAAAACATACATATTATACTGTTCCAGGTACTGATCACGGACATAGGCATATACTTTGTCCGGGTCGCGCCATTCAGCAGTCAGCGTCTGTTCAAAAAGCCCCAGGAAGGATGTGCCGGTGAAACCTGTATGCATGTCCAGGTCTCCCCGGACTGTTGCTTCATGTGCTGCCATGGCCGACCCCAGGCTTTTAACGTGCTGCACCTCATAGGCAGTCTTTTCCTCAACGATTGCTTTCACAATTTCGCCCAGGATTTCCACTTCGGCGTACCCCTGCGTCCCCACCTTAAAAACACGTTCATTATTTTTGCTGCTACAGCCGGCCACAATTGCCGCTGCAGCTATTACCACAGCCAGCATCAGCACCAAAACGATTTTCTTGTGTTGTTGTAACACTTCCGCAACCACACCTTTCTTATTTATTTCTTACACGCAATCCTCTTGGTATAAGCAAATATTCAACTTTCCCCAGCAGGTAGTCGGCCAGCAGTGCCATTATTGCCGCGGGGACCACCCCCAAAAGCAGCAGGTGGTTTTGCATTAACTGCAGGCCGCGGACAATATACGTACCCACACCGCCGGCGCCAATATAGACGGCCAGTGTCGCCGTGCCGATACAGATCACAGTTGCCGTGCGGATACCTGCCATGATTACACTCAAAGCAAGGGGAAGTTCCACCATGCGCAACAGCTGCAGATTTGTCATGCCCATGCCGGTGGCCGCTTCTTTAAGGAAGCTGTCCACATTTTTTATGCCAATCAGTGTGTTGCGCAGGATGGGCAACAGGGAATAAAGGAAGAGTGCCGTCATAGCCGGCCTGTTGCCAAGTCCCAGGCCCACAATAATCATAATGGCAAGCATGGCCAGGCTGGGAATGGTCTGTACAATATTGGTGATGGTGACGGCAACCCTTTCCAGCCAGCGGTAGCGTGTTGCCAGAATTCCCAGAGGCACTGCCACCACGATGGCCATGGCGACGGGCACCAGTACCAGTAAAAGGTGTTCCTGGATTGTGCCAATGAACTGCGCGGGATTATCCGCAATATAGGCAAGGCTTTTTTGCAGTACCTGCATTACCTGTCTTCCTCCTTCCCGGCAGCCGCCGTAAGCTCCCCATTTTCCTTAACATCCGGCCAGAGAACATCCGTCAGGATATCCACCAGGCTGGCACGTGTCATCAAGCCCTGCAGCCTGTTTTTTTCGTCGACAACGGGGAGGTACCCGGCTCCTTGTTCCGCCATCAGGTAAACAGCCTGGCGGACAGTTTGCCCCACGGTAACCGTGGCAGGCGGCGGTGAGAGAAAATTGCTCACCGGGCCGCCTGCGGTGAGATTGCTCTGGACAGTCCGGATGGTAATAATGCCGGTCAGAACACCTATATTGTCCACAACCATCAGGCTGTCAACCCGTCTTTTCCGCATGCGCTCCAATGCTTCCGCCAAACCGCGGTACGATTCTATGGTAACCGGGTCGGCAAGCATAACTTCTTCCACCAAAACTTCATCCGGTGACCTGAGCAGCCTGTCTTTACCGATAAAACTGGTAACAAATTCATCTGCCGGGTGGCGCAGCATTTCATCCGGCCCGGCAGCCTGGATGATCCTGCCGTCTTTCATGAGGACAATCCTGTCGGCCAGTTTAAGCGCTTCATCCATATCATGAGTGACAAAAATAATGGTTTTTTGCAGTTGCTGCTGCAGTCTTTTCAGCTCGGACTGCAGTTGTTCCCGTGTAATGGGGTCAAGGGCACCGAAAGGTTCGTCCATTAAAATCAGTTCCGGATCGGCTGCCAGTGCTCTGAGCACACCGATCCGCTGCTGCTGCCCGCCTGACAATTCTGCCGGGTACCGGTCAAGGTACATTTCCGGGTCCATTCCTACCAGTTGCAGCAGCTCAGCAGCCCGGTGCATGCAACGCTCTCTTGTCCATCCCAGTAATTTGCAGACGACCGTGATGTTTTGCATAATGGTCATATTGGGAAAAAGGCCAATTTGCTGGATCACGTAACCGATGCTCCGTCTCAACTGCACCGGGTCCTGTTCCATAATATCCCTGCCGTTGACAAAGATCCGCCCGCTTGTCGGTTCCAGCAGACGATTTACCATTTTCAGCGTTGTTGTTTTACCGCAGCCGCTGGGGCCTATCAGTGTGACCAGTTCGCCTTTGTCCACAGTCAAATTGAATCCTTTGACAATCTGCTGTTTACCGTAATTTTTTGTTACCTGCTCAAATTTTACCATGGTCTACCACCTTTTTCGTAGCTTCTCCCGCCGGTCAGCTGCCGGCAGCCAGTTTGCGCAGTTGTCCAAGCGCCTTTTTCGTGCCGACGGCAAGCAGTATGTCCCCGGCTGTGAGCACCAGTTCAGCATCCGGTGACACATACCAGCGTTTCTGGTGGCGGACGGCTATCACCGTTGCTCCGGTTATGCTGCGCAGCCGTGTTTCCTGCAGACTGTAGCCGTTTAAGGGAGAAGCGGGGCCGAGAGTAATTTCTTCGGCATTTTGCATATTTTTCAGCATACCTGCTTTATAGGAAACAATATCGCGGACAACACGTTCAATTTCTGCGTTAATCCTGTTCCGCTCTTTTGTCAGTTGCTGCAGACGTTTCTCCAGTGCCCCCAGAGTACTGTGTTCCTGAAAACTGTCAATAAACTCCCTGGCGGCCTGGCGTGACAAAATAATGGTCCCGCTGTTCGGCACTACTGTCACAACTTCTTTTGCCTGCAAAAGCGCCAGTGCTTTCCTTACCGTTTCCGGGGAAATATTATATTTGCCCGCCAGGGTTGAACGGCCGGAAATTTTCTCCCCTTCCTGATAAACGCCTTGTACAATGTCCCCGGCCAAAAGTATGGCAATTTGCTCAAAACGGGCAATTTCTACCGTTTGCTCTTTCATGTATCCACCTCCAAACCGACAACCTTATGTTATATTACAGGTTGTCGGTTGTCAAGCACAGCAGGGGTGGAATTATCGTCTGCAGGCTGCGGCAGGAAGTTTGGGCTGGTAACGAGAAATTTATCTTTATGCGTCCGGGAAAGGGGGCAAAAAATGCTGGCAGAAGCACAGAAAAAGCTGCAAGAAGTATTCGGCTATCCCGCTTTTCGCGGCGGCCAGGGTAAAGTAGTGGCAAGCCTGCTGGCACAGCAGGACACAGTGGCCATTATGCCGACCGGTGCGGGCAAATCGCTCTGTTACCAGCTTCCCGCCCTGTTGGCCGATGGAATGACACTTGTTGTGTCGCCTTTAATCGCCCTCATGAAAGACCAGGTGGACGGCTTGCCGGCACATGGTGTAGCCGCCACTTTTCTCAACAGTTCCCTGAAGGCCGGCGAACTGCGGGAGCGGCTGGAAGGAATCAAAAATGGCCGCTACAAGCTGGTTTATGTGGCGCCGGAGCGCCTGCAGGCGGAAAATTTTCTGGAAGTGGCCTGCCGGGTGCATATCAGCCTGGTGGCGGTGGATGAGGCGCACTGTGTCTCCCAGTGGGGGCATGATTTCCGTCCCAGCTACCGCAAAATTCCCCTCTTTCTTGACAAGCTCCCCCGCCGGCCGGTGCTCGGTGCCTTTACGGCCACGGCAACACCGGAGGTAAAAGAAGATATTGTCAGGCTTTTGCGTTTGCAGCGCCCCCATGTTATTGTCACCGGCTTCGACCGCAAAAATCTTTTTTATGCCGTGCTGCGGGGAGCGGACAAAGATGAATTTTTACTGAATTACCTTGCCGCCCACAGAAAGCAGTCCGGTATTGTTTATGCCGCCACCCGGGAAGACGTGGACAGAATAGCCGGACTTCTGCAAAAGAACGGCCTGGTCTGCGGCCGGTATCACGCAGGTATGCGCAAAGCGGAACGCTCGGCCGCCCAGGATGCTTTTCTGCGGGATGAACTGCCTGTGATGGTGGCCACCAATGCTTTCGGCATGGGTATTGATAAAGCAAACGTCCGCTTTGTGATTCATTACAGCATACCGCAAAATCTTGAAGCTTATTACCAGGAGGCAGGGCGGGCAGGCAGGGACGGGGAAGCGGGCGAATGCATCCTGCTCTATCATCCCCGGGATAAAATTGTGCAGCAATACCTGATCGAACAGACTGTTTTTTCACCCGTCAGGCAGCGGCATGAACTTGCCAGGCTCCAGCTGGTGGTGGATTACTGTCATACTGCAAAATGCCTGCGCCGGACGCTGCTGGACTATTTTGGCGACGGGGAAGGAGAGGAAAAGTGCGGAAACTGCAGCAACTGCCGTAATGACGGGGAAGTTGACGATGTAACCGTGGATGCACAGAAAATCCTTTCCTGTGTCTGGCGGCTGAAAGAGCGCTTTGGCGCGGCCATGGTCGCCCAGGTGCTCAAGGGTGCAGGCACGAAAAGAATCCGTCAGCTGCGGCTGGACAAGGTCAGTACCTACGGAATTATGGCGGAGAAAAGTATGGCGGAAATCCGTGACCTGATCGGTTTCCTGACGGCTGAAGGCTACCTGCGCCCGACTGAAGGTAAATACCCGCTCCTGAAGCTGGGGCAAAAGGCGGCCGCTGTCCTGAAGGGACATGCCAGTGTCCTGATGCCCGCCCGCAGTCGTGTTCAGGGCGGACGGTAAATGTTTCTGTGGCTGCCCGGGGAAAACGACCGGGGTTGCGGGAAAGGCCGCCGCCTGGTAAAGTTAACATGATGTCTTTGGCGGTCGCAGAACCCGCCTTAACAAAACAAAGGAGGAACAACAGGTGAAAACAGAAGAATTCTATGCTCTGGGAAATGTTGTCAAGGAACCGGTACGCAAGCTGGATGTTTTCCCAAAACCGGAAGGGGTAACCACGGTGGTAATGGAAAGCGATGAAGTGACCAGTCTGTGTCCTGTAACCGGGCAGCCGGACTGGGAAACTGTTACAATTGAGTATGTACCGGACAAACTCTGCATTGAAAGCAAGAGCCTGAAGCTTTATTTCTGGAGCTTTCGCCAGGAGGGGCTTTTTTGCGAAGCCCTTGCAGCAAAAATTGCCAATGATGTGGGGGAGGCGTGCAAACCACATTCCTGTACCGTAACCGTCCGGCAAAAACCGCGCGGGGGCATCACCATTACCGCCACTGCCCGCTATGAAAAAAGCTAATCCCGGGGGGCGGCTTCCAAGGGTGGGAAGTAAAAGTTTGCCCTGTGCGGGTTAAAGATCGCCCCTGTCCCGGCTCCGGCGAAAAAGCTGCAGGAACAGCAACAGCTTTCATAATTAAGACAAAAATAATGCAAAATTTTCCGTGTCCGGGGCACAATGGTAGTAGAACACTTCCTTGGAAAGGGGCGGTCAGATGACTGAGGTTTATCTGGATTTGGGGCAAAGTATTGACCGGCGGGATGTCATGAATTTGAGGCGGCGTTTGTCCGCATTGGGCCGGGAGGACCAGATTACCATTCGCATGGAGGCGGCAGATGCTCATGTGGCGGACCTGATTACCGCCGAGTTGTCGCAGCAGGGCTTTGACTGGCAGCCCCATGGCAGCCATAGCGGGCGTGATTATTATCTGACAGCCAGAAGAAAAAGGACGTAACAGGAAGCCTTCGCCCGGGCGAAGGCTTCCTGCCATAAATTACAAAAGCATAACAATAATAATCACTGCCTGCAGGTGGCAGGAAATAATCTGTGAATGGAGAAGATTGTTTAAGGATAAAAAAACAACTTTACCGCCGGCAGCGGAAAATGGGCTTAAGACAAGCGTTAGGAGGGCTTTGCCATGAACAAGTATTATTATGATGAAGATTTGGCCTTGGTCTACAAAATCAGCCCGGTCGTTGCTTCTGTTGTGGAAAGTGTTAATGAGAATATGCCTGCCACAATTTTAGTCCATGCCGATATTAAGGTAACTAATTTTAAGCGGGAAAAAATCAGGCGCACCATTTCCGAGGTCTATCCTGCCAACCGCTATAACCCGGATTCGGCAAAAAAGATTTTCAAAGATACAATCCTGCCACAGGTCCTGGGCAATGCCGTGGCCATCAGCAAGGAAGAATATGATGCCCTGAAAATGCGTTTGGAGCCTGTATCCTACTGCAATTAAAAGAGGAAAAAGATAAGCTTGCGCACCGCTTTTATTGCCGCAGGCTTTTTTTTGCCTGTTTTTCTCCGCGCCGCCGGGCGGAACTTTTTCCCGGATGACACGTCTTAAATAACAGTAGCCCGAGCTGAAAAGAGCTTTTGCTCAGGGAGGTGCCGAGTACATGAAAAAGGGAATTGCCGTCCTGCTTGTCCTGCTTTCCCTGACCCTGCCGCTGGCAGGCTGTTTTACCGCCAGACCCGGGCGGGCGGCGGCTACAGAAGTGGATGAACGCCTGCTTGCCGCCAATACGGGATTTGCCTTTAAACTGTTGCCGCACCTGTTGCAGGAGAGTCCCGGAGATAATGTTTTCTTTTCACCTGCAAGTATTGCCATTGCCCTGGCTATGACTTACAATGGTGCTGCAGGCGGCACACAGGAAGAGATGGCGCAGGTCATGGGGGTTGAAACAATGCCGCCGGCGGAACTGAATGCCGCCAACAGGGACCTGCTGAGTATTCTGGAGAATCCGGACCATGGTGTGGAAACGCTGCTTGCCAATTCGCTCTGGCCCGCGGCAGGCGCGGAACTGCTGGAGGATTTTGTTGACCGGATCACCAAGTTCTATGCAGCGGAAATATCCTCCCTGGATTACACCAAAAACGATGCTGTCAGCACCATCAACAACTGGGTGGCAAAGAAAACCAAGGGTAAAATCCCCGAGCTTTTTAAAGACCTTTCTCCCACCACACGCCTGGTGCTGGTCAATGCCCTTTATTTCAAGGCGGCCTGGTCCAAAGCATTTGACAAAAAGCTGACACATGAAGCGCCTTTCTTTCTGGAAGACGGCACAAACATTACTGTACCCATGATGCACCGGAAGGGCACTTTCTCCTGCCTGAGGGGAGACGGATTTCAGGCTGTGCGCCTGCCATACGGCAAGGGCCGGGTTGCCATGTATGTTTTTGTCCCGGAGTCAGGGACAGATGCTTTTGCCGCCCTGCTGACCCCACAGAACTGGAAAAACTGGTTGTCGTCCTTCAGGGAAACAGATGATGCGCTGGTATTCCTGCCGCGTTTCAGCGCACGCTTTTCCCGGGAGTTAAATGAACCGCTGCAGAAACTGGGGATGGAGGCCGCTTTTACCGGTGAGGCGGATTTCAGCGGTATGACTCCGGGCGGCGGCTGGTTTGTTTCCCTGGTGATGCATGAGGCTGCCATCGAAGTGAATGAGGAAGGCACGGAAGCGGCAGCGGCAACGGGGGTTGCCATGGATGAAGCCGCCGTGCTGGATCCTTTTATCCTGCGGGCCGACAGGCCGTTCTTCTTTGCCATCTGTGACGATTCAACAGGAACCATTCTCTTCCTGGGTATCATTAAAAATCCGCAATAAACTGTTTTTATGGCTGTTTTCAGGCGAAAACGGCCTTTTTTTACGTTTATCGTGTATATACATGTCAATCTTAAAATTGACAAATTTGCCCGGTGTGATATATTGTTAATTGATTCACAAGCTTAGGTGAGGCTTACGCTGACCCGGAGGCAAAAAAAGAAGATTCCTGCACCAAAGGGGCGACCTGCCGGAAAGGGGGAGCTGTCAGACAGGCATAGCAAGCTTGCCTTGTGCCTTTGTGCGGGGCAGGCTTTTTTGCTCCTGTTGTATCCTGTGGGGAGGGAGAGAGGGCAGTGGGGACCCGGATTGGCGTTGTGGGCATCGTGGTTGAAAAGATGGATGTGGTACCGAAGGTGAACAGGATCCTGTCCGCACACAAGGACAGCATAGTGGGCAGGATGGGAATCCCTTACCGGCAGCGGCAGGTGTCGGTTATTGCGCTGATTGTGGACGACACCACTGATGCCGTCGGCTCCCTGACCGGAAAATTAGGTGCTTTGCCCGGAGTAAGTGTCAAAACGGCGCTGACAAAAAGGTAAAGGGTGGTTTGATGAACCGCAAGGCCCGGCAAATTATCAGTAAAGCAGTCCGGAATAATACTTTAAGCAAAGAAGAAATTATTTTGCTCCTATCATGTGAAAATTCTCACAATTATGATTTATTCCAGGCAGCAGATCTTGTGCGCAGGCGCTATCTGGGAAATGCCGTCCATCTGCGGGGGATAATTGAATTTTCCAATTACTGCGGACGTCTCTGCCGCTACTGCGGGCTGCGCTGCGCCAACAAAAGCCTGCAGCGCTACCGCATGACGGCGGACGACATTTACAAAGCGGCTGTGGATGCATGCGTCCTGGGTTACAGGACAATTGTCCTGCAGTCCGGCGAAGATGCCTTTTATGATGCGGATACAATTGCGTCTCTTGTTCGCAGGCTGAAAGAACTCGGCCTGGCTGTCACTTTAAGCTTGGGCGAGCGGTCTTATGAGGAATATCGCCTGTGGCGCAAAGAGGGGGCGGACAGGTATTTACTCAAACACGAAACGGAGGATCCGCTGCTGTATGAAAAACTGCACCCGGACATGAATTATACCAACCGTCTCAACTGCCTGTATTGGCTGCGTGAACTGGGCTACCAAATTGGCTCCGGCTGCATGGTGGGGCTGCCGGGACAGACACCGGAAATGCTTGCCGCCGATGTGCTGCTGCTGAAAGAACTGGACGTGGAAATGGCGGGGATCGGGCCTTTTATCCCCAACCCGTCCACCCCACTGGCGACAGCCGCTCCCGGTACGGCCGACATGACACTAAAGATGGTGGCCTTAACGCGGCTGCTTCTGCCCCGGTCGCACCTGCCTGCCACCACCGCCCTGGTGACACTTGCCGGCGACGGCAGGGAAAGAGCACTATGCAGCGGGGCAAATGTGATTATGCTTAATGTAACGCCCTTGGCATTCAGGGATTTATACAATATTTACCCCAACAAGGAACGTGCCGACGAGGCGCCTGCCGCCGGCCGCAGGCAGATTGAGAACACGCTGTCTGCCCTGGGGAGACCGGTGGCGCAGAATGCGGGCCACAGTCCGAAAAGAAAATTCCGCCGGGCCGCCGGCTAAAAAAGAGGTGTTGTTTATGCAGACTACGCCCAGGTCGAACCGCCTTCAGATTGCGCTGTTTGGCCGCCGCAACGCCGGCAAGTCCAGTCTGATCAATGCGCTTACCGGTCAGCAGACCGCCCTGGTCTCAGCCGTACCCGGGACGACCACGGATCCGGTTTTTAAGTCTATGGAACTTCTGCCTCTGGGCCCGG
>DUUE01000149.1 GCA_012841735.1 Bacillota bacterium
CTGGCGGCCGCAGGTATAGAGGCGGCGGCGGCCGGGGCGCCGGAAGTGTTTGTGGCGACCGCCGGGGTACGGCAAACGGACGCACTGCCGTATGTCATGGCACTGCGCCATGCGGGACTCGCGGCGGAAATGGACTTTCTGAACCGCAGTTTAAAAGCACAGTTGAAGTTTGCAGACAAAAAAGGAATTCGCTTTGTGGTCCTGCTTGGTGAAGCCGAACTGGCGGCGGGACAGGCTACTGTGAAGGACATGCGGGACGGCGGGCAGGAAACAGTGGCGCTGGACGGGCTTTGTGCTTACCTGGCGGTACGGGTGAAGGAGGAAACTAACAATGGAACTACGGACAATTAAATGCGGTGAAGTCCGGGAGGCGCATATCGGCCGGACAGTGGTGGTAAACGGCTGGGTGCAGCGGCGCCGTGACCACGGCAAACTGATTTTTGTCGATCTCCGGGACCGCAGCGGCCTGGTACAGGTGGTGTTTAATTTCGAACGGGACCAAAACATGTTTGCCCTGGCGGAGAGTATCCGCAGCGAATATGTGCTCTCCGTGCGCGGCGAGGTTGTGGCCCGGGCGCCCGAGGCGGTAAACCCCAAACTGGGAACGGGTGCCGTGGAAATCCATGCCGCCAGTCTGGAAGTGTTAAACAGCGCAAAGACACCGCCTTTTTACCTGGAAGACGGTGTGGAAGTGGATGAAAATATCCGCCTGAAATACCGCTACCTTGACCTGCGGCGGCCGGAAATGCTGCAAAATCTGATGCTGCGTCATCGCGTCTGCCAGTTGACACGGGAATTTCTGGACAGGGAAGGTTTTCTGGAAGTGGAAACTCCCATGCTGACAAGAAGCACCCCGGAAGGTGCACGGGACTACCTGGTGCCGAGCAGGGTCAGCCCGGGTGCTTTTTATGCCCTGCCGCAGTCGCCGCAGTTGTTCAAGCAGTTGCTGATGGTGGCCGGGGTTGAGCGTTATTTCCAGATTGCCCGCTGTTTCCGGGACGAGGATTTGCGGGCGGACAGGCAGCCTGAATTTACCCAGATTGATATTGAGCTTTCTTTCTGTGACCGGGAAATGATCCTGGAAATGATGGAAAGAATGATTGCCCATATCTTTAAAGGGGCACTGGGGGAGGATATACCGGTTCCTTTCCCGCGCCTCTCTTACCATGAGGCCATGGAGCGTTTCGGCAGCGACAAGCCGGATACACGTTTCGGCCTGGAACTGAAAGATATTTCCGGCCTGGTGGCCGGGAGCGGCTTTAAAGTATTCAGGCAGGCGGTGGCAGGCGGCGGTGTGGTAAAGGGTATTAACGCCAAAGGCTGCGGTGTTTTCAGCCGCAGGGAAATTGACGAACTGACGGCTTATGCGGCCCGTTTTGGCGCCAAAGGGCTGGCGTATCTCTATGTGGAAAAGGACGGTGTCCGTTCTCCCATCGCCAAGTTTTTCGACCGGGAGGTACTGGATGCCGTGGTGGCCGGCCTGGAAGGGGAACCGGGTGACTTGTTGCTTTTTGTGGCGGACAAGTATGAAGTGGCCTGCCACGCTTTGGGCGCACTGCGCCTGCATTTGGCCGAACGCCTGGGGCTTGTCGATAATTCCCGGTGGAACTTTTTGTGGGTTGTTGAATTCCCGCTGCTGTCTTATGACGAAGAAGAAGGCCGCTGGGTGGCAAACCACCATCCCTTTACCTCGCCCGTGGACGGGGACCTGGCGCTTTTGGCAAGCGAGCCGCAGAAAGTGCGCGCCAAGGCCTATGACATGGTGCTGAACGGTGTTGAGGTCGGCGGGGGGAGCCTGCGGATTTACAAACGGGAAGTACAGGAAAAAATGTTTACAGTACTGGGCTTCAGCCCGGAGCGTGCCCGGGAGCAGTTTGGCTTTTTGCTCGATGCCTTTGAGTACGGGACACCGCCCCACGGCGGTATTGCCTTTGGCCTGGACCGCCTGGTAATGTTAATGGCCGGCCGGAAATCCATCCGGGATGTAATTGCCTTCCCGAAAACAGCCCTGGGAGGCGACCCGTTGACGGGAGCGCCGGCACCCGTTGCGGACAAACAACTGCAGGAACTGCATATCCGCCCTGCAACCAAAAATTAATCTTTTGTTAATGTTTAGTGAGCCGGGTTCAATTTGGAAACAAGGTCATGGATAATGTTGGAACCGCGGGAAATAATAAGTCCTGTCAGCAGGTAGTCCAGAAGCGGGTAAAAGGGCACAATATTAAAGAGAGACAACAGGCCGCTTGTGGTGGTAACACACAGAATCATGCCCAGGAGAATGGCGATTACTTTGCTGTAATGGCCCCGCACCGGCGGGAAGAGCGATTTAATAATTTCTGTGGCGAATTCGACAACAATGGCCAGCACAACAATGGTCGTAAGCGCTTCAAATGTCATGCTTGCTCACCCTTTCATGCTTTTAGTCTATTTTTATGGCAAAATCTCACGCCTTATGTGATCTTCTTCCACTTGCCTGCGGGAAAATAACTTGTTATAATGAACACACAGAAAAAAACGACAAAATTACATGCGCCCTGCTATGTTTGTGTCAGCCGTATTAAGTTTTGAGCTAACACCATTTAAAGGGGAGCCCGGCTCTGTGTGCAGCGCATATGCCTTTGCCCGCAAAGGACATGTAAAGTACACAGGAGGGCACCCACCTGTAGAGAGAGCAGTTCAAAACTCACGGTGAATCACGGCATGGTGGGGTTTTTCTTTTACTTGTCCCGTTTTTGCATGAACGTTATAATGAATGTACATTAATGCATAATGTAACAGGTTAACAAGTCTGAGTGCGAGGTGAAAGAAGTGGACGGGGAACGCCAGTCAATAATCAACCGCTTGAACAGAATTGAAGGCCAGGTAAAAGGCATCAGGAAAATGGTCGAAGAGGAGCAAAACTGTGCGGAAATCCTGATGCAGGTGGCTGCCGTCAAAGCCGCCATCAATAAAGTGGGAACAATTGTTTTCCAGACCCATTTCCGCCGCTGCCTGGAAGCGGCCGTCAGGGGAGAGCAGGATCTGGCTTTTGTGGATGATGTCATGAAAATGCTGACAAAATACATAAGTTGAAAAGGATGAAAGCCTCTTGACAAAACGCCAATCAGCATGCATAATAGAAAGCATCTAAAATACCCCGAGGAGGTATCTATGGAACAAGGTAACTTGTCTGTGATGATCGCCTTTTTCGCCGGGGTTGTTTCTTTTTTTTCCCCGTGCCATCTGCCGCTTGTTCCTGTATACCTGGGCTTTTTGGCCGGCTCCGTTGCCGGTACAGGCGGAGCCCCGCAAAAAAACAGGGTATTGTTTAACAGTCTCAATTTTGTGGTGGGCTTCAGCGCCGTCTTTCTTTTGCTGGGAGTCGTGGCAAGCTGGTTTGCCGCTTTTTTTGCCGCCCACCAGCCCCTGCTGCAGCGCCTGGCAGGCGGCCTGATTATCCTTTTTGGCCTGCATTTGTCAGGGTTTTTACCGCTGCCTTTCCTTTTACGGGAGAAGCGCCTGCAATACCGGCCGCAGGCGGCAGGACCCGGGACGGCGCTTGTGCTGGGCGTGGCTTTTGCCTCCGGCTGGACGCCCTGTATCGGGCCTGTCCTCGGGGCGATTCTGGCCTATACGGCAGCAAGCGGCGGCGGGGTTTTGCTGCTTGCCGCCTTTTCCCTGGGCATGGCCTTCCCATTCCTGCTGGCAGCTTTCCTGGTGGAGCGGCTTGCCCCTTTTGTGGATCGTTATGTCCGGTATCTTCCCGCCCTGCAACGGGGGTTTGGCGTTTTGCTTGTGCTTTTCGGCCTGGCTGTTTTTTCCGGCTGGCTCACCAGGCTTACGCTGATTCTTACTTAATACAGGAGGCTATATGAGAAAATTCCTTCCGCTTATCATTGTGCTTGCCGCCCTGGCAATCGCCATTCCTCTCCTGTCATACCTGCGCCCGCCGGAAGGACTGACGGAGGGCAAAAGGGCGCCCGACTTTGCCCTGCCAGCGATAGACGGCGGCGAGATAAAGCTTTCCGGCCTGCGGGGGCAGGTGGTCATGCTTAATTTCTGGTCCGCCGGCTGCGGGCCGTGTCGTGCGGAAATGCCGTACATGCAGGAGGTTTATGAGGAGCTGCGTGACGAGGGCCTCACCATTGTGGCCGTCAATCTTGACAGTCCCCTTATTGCAGCCGCCTTTGCGCAGGAATACGGCCTTACTTTCCCGGTAGTCACGGATACTGAATACGATGTCAGCTTACGCTATGAAGTGCAGTATATCCCGAAAACACTCATTTTAGACCGGCGGGGAATTATCCGTTTTGTCGGCGTGGGCTCGTTTACTTCCGCGGCGCAGCTGCGCGGCCTGCTTACAAACTGGCTGTAAGCAGGCTGTTTTTTCTGGGGACAGCGGAGCAGGATTCGGACACCGGGGAGCGAATTATATACCACAACGCATTTTCCAGTCTTCTCTCCGGGACAGTTGCATATTATGGTAGTACCATCTTTTTGCCTGTGGTCTTTTCCGCTGTTGTGGACAGAAGTCAGTGCAAGGAGGCGGCAGATGGAAAACAGTGACGGGAAAGTAGAGTTTTTATGTCTGGGGTGCGGATTGCAGGGATTGACAGAGTGGCCCGCAGCAGGGCCGGACGGCTGTAATTTGTGTCCCAAGTGCGGCGAGTATGTTATTACATCGCACGTCCTGAAAAAAGAACAGGTAAAACTGGTGCATGTTTAAAGCCCCAAGCGGGGGCTTTTTTTTTACTCTTAACCTAAACAGGGAATTTTTTAACTTTATTTAAAAATATTAAATATTTTTTTGCCGGCAAGAAGGATTTCACAGGTTATCGTTGAATTGTAGTCAAAAGTGGGTTAAAGTGGAGGGAAGTGGGGGAAAGTAACCGGAAGGGGGGCAGGATGCCGTGTTCATGGGTGAATACCAGCATGTGCTGGATGCCAAAGGCCGGATTATCATGCCGGCAAAATTCCGTGAAGAACTGGGCGAGCGCTTTGTCATTACCCGTGGCCTGGATAACTGCCTTTTTGTCTATCCGCTTTCCGAATGGACCCAACTGGAGCAAAAACTGAAGGCGCTCCCCTTTACCCGCTCAGACGCCCGGGCTTTTATGCGCTTTTTCTTTTCCGGAGCCACTGAATGCGAACTGGATAAGCAGGGACGTGTCCTGATACCCAATAACCTGCGGGAGCATGCCAAACTGCTGAAAGATGTGGTTGTCATCGGCGTATCCGGCCGTGTGGAAATCTGGAGCCAGGAAGTCTGGAATCAATACAGTGAAGCTACCGGTCTGTCCTTTGAAAGTATAGCCGAAAAAATAATGGATATAGAGCTTTAGCATGAGGGGGAAAATAGGCGCACAGAAAAGCAGTGAGGATGTGTCCGGTATGCGGTTTGCCCATAAACCTGTCCTGTTGCGGGAAACAATTGCTGTGCTCAACCCGCAGCCGGGTGAGATTTTTGTGGACTGCACAGTTGGCGGCGGCGGCCACAGCCGGGAAATAGCGGCCAGAATCATGCCCGGCGGCCGGTTAATTGCCATTGACAGGGATGAAGATGCCCTGCAGGCCGCCAGGGAAAACCTCGCGCCCTGGCTGGATGCGATTACATTTGTGAAGCGTAATTTTGCCGACCTGCAGGCCGTCCTTGCGGAACTTGCCGTGCCGGCTGTGGACGGAGTTTTGCTGGATGTGGGTGTTTCCAGTCACCAGCTGGATGAAGATGAACGGGGTTTTTCTTACCATGCGGATGCCCGCCTGGACATGCGCATGGACAAAGACAGTCAGGTAACGGCCCGGGACCTGGTAAACGGGCTTACTGCGCCTGAACTTGCGCGTATTATCCGTGATTTCGGGGATGAACTGTGGGCGCAGCGTATTGCCCGGTTTATTGTCGCCAGGCGGGAAAAAGAAGGCCCCATTGAAACCACGGGGCAACTGGTGGAAATAATTAAAGCGGCTATTCCCGCCAGGGCCAGGCGCCACGGCCCCCACCCGGCGCGTCGCACCTTCCAGGCTCTGCGGATCGCTGTCAACGATGAACTGGGAGCCTTGGAAAAAGCCGTGCATGAGGCGCTTGACTGCCTGCACCCGGGAGGCCGGCTGGCCGTAATTACTTTTCATTCCCTGGAAGACAGGATTGTAAAAAAAATCTTGGCCAATGCCGCTGCGGGCTGTGTCTGCCCGCCGGGACTGCCCCAGTGTGTCTGCGGCAAAAAGCCGCTGGTAAAAATACTGACAGGCAAGCCCGTCAGGGCGCAGGCTGCAGAACTGGCGGACAACCCGCGTGCCCGCAGTGCCAAATTGCGCGCGGCGGTAAAAGTTCTAAACGGGAGAAAGGGTGAATAGAGTTGATAGTAGCAAAAAGAAGCAATCCAGGCTGGCAACAGGAAGAAGTAACGCGTCCCCGGAAGGCGGTGCGCCCGCAGCCCAGGCTGACTGTTGCCTGGAAAGTAAAAATGCTGTCTTTTGTTCTGGCTTGTGCGCTGGTGTCTATCGCCCTGCTCTCTCATTTTCTTACCGTGATTGATCTTTCCAGGCAGGTTGAGTCGGCTGCGGCGGAACTGGCTGCTTTACAGGAAGAAAGCAAACATTTAGAATTGGAGATAGCGGCACTGCGCGCTCCCGAACGGGTGGAGGCCAAAGCCTATGAACTGGGTATGCAGTACCCGGGGCGTGACCAGATGATCATCCTGAAAGCCGAGGCCCGGCAAGAGGAATGAATGACACATTTTTCTTTTTCTCCTAATTATATATGGCTGCAGCTCCGGGAGGGTTAGCTTTGAACAGGCAAACGATATCCTATATCACTGTGAAAAAAAGACTAATCTTCCTTTTCTTTTGTATGGCACTGGCTGTGGCCGCCCTGATTGTGCGCCTGGGTTACCTGCAGCTGGTGCGGGCTGCGGAACTGCAGAGCCTGGCCTGGGAACAGTGGACGCGCAGCAATCTTGTCCGTGCCCAGCGCGGGGACATTTTGGACCGTAACGGGAAACTGCTGGCCGGCAGTGCCAGTGCGCTGTCCATTCTGGCCCGTCCCAGGCAGGTGGAAAACAAGGAGGCGGCTGCGCGCCTGCTTGCCCCCATCCTGGAGGTGGAAGAAGAGCGCCTGCTGGAATTGCTGCAGAAGCCGGCAGATTCGGTTTATTTAAAACGAAAAGTGGACGCAGATATTGCCCAGGAAATCCGCAAGCTGGAAATCGCAGGGCTTTATTTTACCCCGGAACCAAAACGCTATTATCCCAACGGCAATCTGGCATCCCAGTTGCTCGGATTTGTGGGCATTGATGAAGGCCTGGCCGGCCTGGAAAACCAGTATGAAAAGGAATTAAAGGGACAGGACGGGCGCATTGAACTGGAAACGGACGGCAAAGGGCACAGGGTGCCCCAGGGTGTGCAGCAGTTTATCCCCGCCGTGGAGGGGATGGATATGGTGCTCACCGTCGACCAGAATATCCAGTATATTCTGGAACGGGAAATGGACCGTGTCATGGAGGAGTCAGCGCCCAAAGGCATTGTTGCCATTGCCATGGATCCCAAAACGGGTGAAATACTGGGTATTTCCGGCAAGCCGGATTTTGACCCCAATAGTTACGCGGACTACCCGCAGGAAAACTGGAAACTGACACCCATCACCAATACTTTTGAGCCGGGGTCCACTTTTAAGCTGGTAACACTGTCGGCCGCCCTGGAGGAAGGGCACTTCCACGCGGAAGAAGGCTTTTTCTGCAGAGGTTTTGCCACTGTGGCCGGCACAACCATCGGCTGCTGGACCCGCGGGCGCGGCGGTCACGGAGCGTTGGATTTCACGCAGGTGGTGCTCGGGTCATGCAACCCCGGCTTTATTGAGCTGGGAGACAGGGTCGGCGCCGACAAACTGATGGAGTATATTAAAGCTTTCGGTTTTGGACAAAAAACCGGCATTGATGTGATCGGCGAAGGAACCGGTATTTTGTTTTCACCGGAGCAGTACGGCCCGGTGGAAGCCGCCACCACCGCCTTCGGCCAGGGGGTTTCAGTTACCCCCATTCAGCAGGCCGTGGCTGTCTGTGCCATGGTTAACGGCGGCTACCTGATGAAGCCGTATGTTGTCAGGGAAATGCGTGACAGCGAGGGCAATGTGAGGAAAAATGAGCCACAGGTGGTCCGGCGGGTGATTTCGGAGGCAACATCGGCGGAAATCAAGCGGATTATGGAACTTGTGGTGCGGGAAGGCAGCGGCAAAAACGCCTACCTGGAAGGCTACCGTTTTGGCGGCAAAACGGGGACGGCGCAGAAGGTGGCCGGCGGCCGCTATCTTGACGGGGAAAATATTCTTTCCTTTGTCGGCTTTGCCCCGGTGGAAGACCCGAGAATAGTGCTTTATATTGCGGTGGACGCACCTCAAACCGGGCCCCAGTGGGGGTCCCAGGTTTCCGCTCCCATGTTCAGGCGGATGATGGAGAGTATGCTGAAGTATATGAACATCCCGCCTTCCACCACGCCGACGGAAACAGTTCCCGGACTGGTGGAAGTGCCGGACCTGACAGGTCGCATCCTGGATGAGGAGACCAGCAACCTGCTGGATACGGCGGGGCTTTTGGTGCGTTATGTGGGCGAAGGCAGCACAGTGCTCAACCAGACGCCGAAGGCGGGCGCCAAAGTGCCGCTGCAAACAACTGTGCTTGTCTATCTGGGCGGAATGGAAACGGATGACGGTGTTCTTGTCCCCGATTTAAGCGGAAAAAGTATGCGTGAAGCCGGCGAAGTCCTTGGCTGGCTCGGGCTGCGCCTGAACAGCAGCGGTTCCGGCGTGGCTGTAAGCCAGAACCCGGAGGCCGGCACCAAAGTGGCAAAAAACAGCATAGTTTACGTGGAGTTTGCCGCTCCCGGCGAGGAAGAACGGTAGAGGGTGAAGTAAACTTCACCCCCTTTTTGTCAGTGGGCAGAACATGTGTGACAAATTGCTGTGGGGGGTATAATAGCAGGATGAAAACGCTTGCCCAGCTCGTCGGTTGTCTGCTGCATGCGGAGGTCCTGGGCCCCCGGGAGCGGCCTGTCAGCGGGATTTGCTACCATTCGTCCCGCGTGCGGCCGGGATCTTTGTTTGTCTGCCTGCCCGGCACACGTTCCCATGGCAAGCGTTATGTGGCGGAAGCCGTGGCGGCAGGTGCCACCGCAATTGTTACCGATCTGGATGATGTGGATGCCGGCGATGCCACGGTGGTGCGCGTGCCCGACACGCGCCTGGCACTGGCGCTGCTGGCCGCCTGTTATTATGATTATCCTTCCCGTGACCTGGTTCTGACCGGGGTGACGGGAACAAACGGCAAAACAACCACCACCCACCTGATTGATGCCCTGCTGCAGAGTGCCGGTGCAGCCACCGGCTTAATCGGCACAGTCAATTACCGTATCCGCGGCGAGGAATACCCTTCCCTGGCCACAACACCCGAGGCCTCCGATCTCCAGTTTTACCTGCATAAAATGAAGGAAGCCGGTGTTACCCATGCAACCATGGAAGTTTCCTCCCATGCGCTGGCCTGGTACCGTACCATCGGCTGCGATTTTGATACAGTGGTGCTTACCAATATTACGGAGGACCATCTCGATTTTCACCGGACTTTTGAGCATTACCTGGCCAGCAAAAGCAGGCTCTTTGCCTGGCTGGGTTCCATGCCGGCCAAGGGGGGCAGGATGAAAAGGGCGGTGCTGAACGGCGACGATCCCAACTGGCGGCAGCTTGCCGCCCAGACACCTGCGGAAGTCCTGCTTTACGGGCTCTCCAGGCATTGCCACCTGCGGGCGTCAAATATCCGTGTGACCAGGGAAGGCGTGCGTTTCCGCCTGGACACACAGCAGGGAGGCCTGACCCTGCAACTGAAAATGACCGGCCTTTTTTCCGTGTATAACGCCCTGGCGGCCATTGCCGTGGGACTTTTGGAAGGCCTGGGCCTGGGGCATATTAAAGCCGTGCTGGAAGAGGTCACGGGGGTGCCGGGGCGCTTTGAACTGATTGATGCGGGCCAGGATTTCACCGTCATTGTCGATTATGCCCATACGCCGGACGGCCTGGAAAATATCCTGCGGGCGGTGCGGGAATTTGCCCGCGCCCGGGTGCTGACCGTCTTTGGCTGCGGGGGAGAAAGAGACCGCAGCAAAAGGCCGTTAATGGGAGAAGTGGCCGGCATGTACAGCGACTTTTGCATTGTTACCTCCGACAATCCGCGCGGTGAGGATGAATGGGAGATTATCGCCGAAATCCTGCCGGGACTGCAGAAGGAGAAAACAAAACGTGAATATGCGGTCGTGACCGACCGCAGAAAAGCCATTGAACATGCGCTGCAAATGGCCCGTCCCGGCGATGTGGTGGTAATTGCCGGGAAAGGGCATGAAACATACCAGGTATTCCGTGATTACAGTATTCCCTTTGACGACCGGCAGGTCGTCCGGGAATGGTTGCAGAGGAGTCGGACACATCATGGAGATGAACTGCAGGGCGGTGGCGGCAGCCGTTAACGGCAGCATACTGCAGGCAGGCAGTGAACGCAATATCCGCCGTTTTGTCATTGATTCACGGCTTGCAGCCGACGGAGATTTCTTCGTCCCCCTGAAGGGGGAGCATACCGACGGACATTATTATGTGCGGCAGGCGGCGCAAAACGGCGCCATCGGCTGCTTTGTCAGCCGTGACTTTACCGGCCCGCCGCCCCCGGGAATGTTTGTCATTGCCGTTGACGATACACTGACAGCCCTGCAGCAGGCGGCGGCTGCCTACCGCCGGCGTTTTACCCTGCCGGTGGTGGGGGTGACAGGTTCTGTGGGCAAAACCACCACCAAGGACATGATTGCCGCCGTTTTGTCCGCCAGGCTGCGAACTTTGAAAACGGAAGGCAATCTGAACAATGAAATCGGACTGCCGCTCATGCTGACCCGCCTGGAAGCGGAGACGGAAGCGGCAGTGCTGGAAATGGGCATGAGCGGTTTCGGGGAAATAGCCCGGTTGGCTGCCCTGGCGGGTCCGACTGTAGGTGTGATTACCAATATCGGCGAGTCCCATCTGGAAATGCTGGGCTCCAGGGAAGGTATTGCCAGGGCAAAAAGCGAACTCCTGGCGGCCTTGCCGCCGGAAGGGGCCGCCGTGGTGAACGGAGATGAGCCGCTGCTTTTGCCCCACATTAAAAATTTACCATGCCCGGTAGTTACTTTTGGCTTTGGCCGGGCTGCCACTGTCCGCTGCCGCGGGGCGGAGGGGACGGGCGGACGCAAAAATGTCCTCATAGAGCAGGACGGCTACCCGCTCCTGCGGCTTAGGCCGCCGCTGCCGGGCAGGCATAATGTGTACAATCTCCTGGCGGCTGTGGCCGTGGGCAGGCTGCTGCAGCTGAACGATGATGAGATCAGGTCCGGCCTGGCCGGGCTGCAGCCGACAGCCATGCGGCAGGAAATCATTACCCTGCCGGGAGGCATCCATCTTATCAATGACGCCTATAATGCCAGCCCCACATCCATGGCCGCCGCCCTGGACCTTTTGCAGGAACTCTCCGGCGGCGCAGGCAGGATTGCCGTCCTGGGCGATATGCTGGAACTGGGAGAGATGGAGGAAGAAGGGCACCGGCAGGTGGGAAGGCTGGCGGCGGAGAGCGGTTTAAAGGCGCTGCTTGTCCTGGGTGAGCGCGCCGCCTGGATTGCCCGGGGGGCAAAGGAAGCCGGTATGGCGGAGGGGAATATTTACCACTCCGCCTCGCATGCCGCTGCGGCCGGCCTGCTGCAAAGACTGGCACAGCGGGGTGATTATGTCCTGCTGAAAGGCTCACGGGGGATGCGCATGGAAAAAGTGCTGCAGCTGTTGCAGGAGGAAGAAGTATGAATCTGTCATTGCTACTAACTGCACTGATTGCTTTTCTCACCGGACTGGTGCTGGCTCCGGTCTGCATTACCCTGTTGCGCAAGCTGGCTTTTGGCCAGCAGATACGGGAAGAGGGCCCGCGCCGGCATTTCAAAAAAGCCGGGACTCCCACCATGGGAGGCGTAATCTTTCTGGCAGCTGCATTGCCCGCCATTCTGCTTTTTGCTCCGCGGGACCTGCCCCTGCTGCTTGTGCTATTTCTCATGCTGGGAAACGGCCTTGTCGGCTTTATTGACGACTATCTAAAAGTGGTAAAAAAGCAGTCCCTGGGACTGAAAGCGCGCAGTAAGCTTTTGGGGCAGGTTATTACCGTGCTGGTTTTTTATGCCGCCTGGCACCTGGGCGGCATGTCCGATACCGTCCTGCGGGTCCCGTTTACTGACTGGTCTTTTGATTTGGGGGTTCTGTATCCCTTTTTCCTGCTTTTTTTTGTCCTGGGCTTTACCAATGCGGTAAACCTGACGGACGGCGTGGACGGACTGGCCGGTGGCACGGCCATTTTGGCCCTGCTTGCCTACCTGCTGGTTGCCGTGCGGCAGGAAGCGTTTTCCCTTGCCCACTACAGTGCGGCCATGATCGGTGCGGTCTTTGCTTTTCTCATCTATAATCTTCACCCGGCCCGTGTTTTTATGGGGGACGTGGGGGCACTGGCATTGGGCGGCGCCCTGGCCGCCCTGGCGGTGCTGACAAAAACGGAATTATATTTACTGATTATCGGCGGTGTTTTTGTGATAGAAACTTTTTCCGTCATTATCCAGGTGCTTGTCTTTCAAAGTACAGGCAAGCGGGTTTTTCGCATGAGCCCGCTGCATCACCATTATGAGCTGGGCGGTTACAGTGAATGGCGCGTGGTTACAGGGTTCTGGGCGGTAGGTTTTATCCTGGCCGTCATCGGCTTGCTGCAGCTGGGCGCCTTATAAGCAGAGCGGAAGGAAGAAAGCATGTGGTAAAACTTGCGGGACAAAAAGTACTTGTCATTGGGCTGGCCCGCAGCGGCCTGGCCAGTATCAGGCTGCTTTTGGCGGACGGTGCCCGGGTGACTGTCAATGACAAACGGGGAATGGCTGCCTTGCGGCCGGAGGAGCGTATTTTTCTTTTACAGCATCCCGCAGTGCAGTTTGTGGGCGGCGGCCATCCGCCCGGGCTGGTGGACAGCAAGACGGCCCTGGTAATAAAAAACCCGGGTGTGCCGCTGGCGTTGCCCCCCCTGCAGGAGGCCGCCCGGCTGGGGATACCGGTGATTACGGAAGTGGAGTATGCTTTCTGGAAATTGAAAGCTACACTGGTGGCTGTGACGGGCACCAACGGGAAGACCACCACCACCGCCCTGACGGGGGAAATTTACAGGGCGGCGGGCAGGCCAACCTTCACCGCCGGCAATATCGGCGTTCCCCTGGCGTCCGTGGTGCAGGAAGCAGGGAAAGACGCCGTGATTGTGGCCGAACTCTCCAGTTTCCAGCTGGAAGGGACAGTGACTTTCCGTCCCAGGCTGTGCGCCATTTTAAATCTGACACCCGATCACCTGGACCGCCACGGGTCTTTTGACGCTTACAGGGAAGCCAAGGCCAGGATTTTTGCCGCTCAGCGCGGGGACGATGCCGTCATTCTCAATGCGGATGACCCCGGCACAATGCAACTGGCGGACCGTCCGGCAAGCCGTATTTACTTTTTCAGCCGCAGGAAGGAAGTGGAACACGGCGCTTTTCTCCGGGACGGTTTCATTGTTCTGCGGGACGGCGAGCGGGAAGAAAAAATCTGCCGGGCGAC
>DUUE01000197.1 GCA_012841735.1 Bacillota bacterium
CATTCGCTGAACAGCAGGGACAGCGCGGCGGGCAGGATGTAGTGTAAAAGCAGAATCCGGAGAAGGACAGACAGGGAAAAGCCCATGGCATCCAGCGTACCGATCTGCCCCACAAAGCCGCTTGTCCCCATACCCGCTCCGTAAGGCAGGTTTTCCATTTTTATCAGCGTGGTGGCTATGGGACCAAGAATGGCAGCGGCCAGTGTGGGCGGCAGCAAAATCCAGGGATTACGCACAATATTGGGCACCTGCAGCATGGATGTGCCCACTCCCTGGGCAATCAATCCCCCCCAGCCGTTTTCCCGGTAACTGGCCACGGCAAAACCTATCATCTGGGCTGAACAACCCACAGTGGCAGCCCCGGCCGCCAGGCCGCCCAGTTCCATCATCATGGCCAGGGCCGCGCTGGATATGGGGGCTGTCAGCGCCAGCCCCATCACCACGGAAACAATAATCCCCATGGGAATGGGCTGCAGTTCCGTTGCCCTCATAATCAGCCTGCCCAGTGCCAGCATAAAGCCGTTCACCCAGGGCCCCACCACGGCGGCGGCGGCCACACCTGCCAGGATGGTAACGCCGGGTGTGACAATAATATCGATTTTTGTTTCCCGGGAAACAGCTTTGCCGAACTCGGCCCCGATCACGGCCGCCACAAAAGCGCCGGCCGGCCCGCCGCCCAGCGTTACCCCGGCTCCCCCGGTGATGGCGCTGGCAAACAGCACCAGCGGCGGCGCTTTCAGCCCGTAGGCCACGGCGACACCGATGGCGGGACCGTACAGGCTCTTGGCGATATTGCCACTGTCAACCATGAATTGCAGGATGGTATTGTCCCCCAGGAGGTTAAGCAGCTGGTTCCCTATTGTCTCCAGAATAACCCCCACAATAAGCGAGGCAAAGAGGCCCAGGGCCATGGCACCGAGAGCGTCAATAAAATAGCGTTCCAGGGAAAAAACTATATTTTTGCGGGCCAGGAACCCTTCTTCTTTCTGCATCACCTTATTCCTCCCCTGACAAAAAGTCCACTTATAAAGTCACTCTGATGCCGCCCGCGGTGCCCCGGGTAACATGTCCGATGACGGCCGCAGGGACTTGATAACGCTGCATTGCATTAAGCAACGCGTCGGCTTTGTCCTGCGGGACGGCAAGCAGCAGCCCGCCCGATGTCTGCGGGTCGCACAGAATGTCTATTTCCCGCTCGCCCACATTGGCGGCCGCCTCCAGGCCGCAGGCCACATACTCCCTGTTGGCATAAGCGCCGCCCGGGATCAGACCCATACCGGCCGCACGCACGGCACCGGGTAAAAGCGGCACCCGGCCGAAAGAAATTTCCAGGGCCACCTTGCTGGCCAATGCCATTTCGCGGGCATGCCCCAAAAGACCAAATCCGGTAATGTCGGTGGCGGCGGATACACCCGTCTCCAGCATGGCGGCGGCGGCAGCCTTGTTCAGGGTGGCCATGGAAGCGGCGGCGGCAGCCAGTTCGCCCGCCCGGTCCATCCCCGCCCTGACCGCCGTCATCACCAGGCCGGTGCCGATAGGTTTGCTTAGCACCAGCACATCGCCGGGCTGCGCCCCGCTGTTGGTAACAAGTTTGTCCGGGTGAACCAGGCCGGTAACTGAAAGACCGTATTTGGGTTCTTTGTCTTCCACGCTGTGACCGCCCACAATAATTGCACCCGCTTCGGCAATTTTGGCTGCGCCGCCCTTAATGATTTCCGCAAGGATCCTGATGTCCACCGTTTTGGACGGGAAGCAGACAATATTCATCACCAGTTTCGGTTCCCCGCCCATTGTATAGACATCTGACAAGGCATTGGCAGCCGCAATTTGCCCGAAAGTATAGGGATCATCCACTATGGGCGTGAAAAAATCCAGCGTTTGCACCAAGGCCAGATCAGGTCGCAGGCGGTACACCCCCGCATCGGCAAAAGCCTCACAACCGACCAAAAGATCGGGGTCGGATACGACAGGTAAATGGCACAGTACCTGCGCCAATGCCCCGGCAGGCATTTTGGCCGCTCACCCGCCGCTGGTCGTTAACGAGAGCAGGCGGACTTCTTCATCCATTGCTTTCACCATCCTCACAGTTAGTGGGATCAAGGCGCCAGAGCACCCGTTCTTCTCCCAGGCGCCGTGTCCATTTGAGACGGTCGAATGTTTCCAACAAAGGCAGGACAAATTTCCGGGTGGAGCCCAGCTTTTCCCGGAACTCTCCGGCCGCCAGGGTTTTATGGGAGAGAAAATGCCGGCACAGTTCCTGTTTGGCATGCCGGAAATGGCTGCTGTGCAGGGCAAACTGTTCGTCCAGGCGGACCAAAACGCCCGTCTGCACCAGGTAAGCAAGAAAATCTTCAGTTTTTACCACGCTTGACCGGATTGCTTCCGCCGCTTCCTTCACACTGGGCGGTTTAAATCCTCCCGCAAGATAAAGCTCCGTCAGTTTTGCCAGCTGTTTTTCTTCCTGTGCCGTCGGTTTGGGTGTATGCTGGGCCAAAGAAACCAGATCTTCGGCACTTTTAATGCTTCCCGCGGCGGAGAGCCGCTGCAGCAGCCAGTCATAAACCTTAACCGGCAGCTCCCTGGGCAGCGCCCCTTTCAGTTCCGCCCGCGACATGCCCGCCGCCAGGTGGTGGTTGCGGTGAAAAAGGGCAAGCGTGTCCTCCAGGCGTTCTTCCCACTCCCTGACGGCCTGGGCGGTAAAATAGAAATCGCCCGCCTGCAGCAGTCTGCCTTCCTGCACCAGCCTGCCCAGCAGCCTGTCCAGTACATCGGGCGCCAGGCCGGACTCTTTGCGCAGGACACTTGCGGCAAGGACACCTTCCCGGCTGATGCGCTGCAGGAGCGGTGCGGCCGGGTCCCCCTGCTCCAGTTCCCTGAGGCGTTCCAGGACATCTTCCCGGAAACGTTTATGTTTTACCGGGCGGGCGTCCAGCACAATGCCGCCGCCGATGGTAGTCATGGGTGAAAAACTGCGGATGACAAAACGGTCATTATTCTGCGCCACCAGCTTTTTTTCCAGGCGCAGCTGGACGGGTGCCTCTTTGCCGGGTTCCAGTTCATCCCTGTCCAGCAGAGCCACCCGCCCCACGGCACGGCCCGTACCCAGGTAAACATGGACACGTGTCATGTTTTTCAGCGACCGCGCCGCACCGGGCAGCAGTTTCAATTTTGCATCCAATAGATAGGTGGCTTCCAGCGAACCGGGGGCGGCCAGGACACTACCGCGCGGGAGTGCTTCTTTTTCCAGGCCGGAAAGATTAACTGCGGCCCGCTGTCCGGCTACAGCCCCTTCCGTCTGCCGCCCGTGGACCTGCACCTGCCTGACACGGGCCGTCCGGCCCGCCGGCAGGGCAGCCACAGTCATGCCGTTGCGAATAGTTCCGGCCAGTACTGTGCCGGTCACGACGGTGCCAAAGCCGGCCACGGTAAACACCCTGTCCACCGGCAGGCGCAGCGGTGCCTGTGCGTCTCTGGCAGGCATTTCCGCCGTAATTTCATCAATGGCCCGTACCAGTTCCGGCAGTCCCCTGCCCGTATGGGCTGAAACGCGGAAAAAAGGCGCCCCTTCCAGGAAGGTTCCCGCCAGTGCCTCCCGCACCTCTTCTTCCACCAAATCAAGCCATTCTTCATCTTCCGCCAGGTCGACCTTGGTTAAAACCACCACCCCGCGGGCAATCCGGAGTAAATCCATAATTTCCACATGCTCACGCGTCTGCGGCATCACACCTTCCGTCACATCAACCACCAGCAGCACCAGGTCAATGCCGCCGATCCCCGCCAGCATATTATGGATAAAACGCTCATGGCCGGGGACATCAATAACGCCCGCCAGGCGGCCGCCGGGCAGTTTAAAAGGGGCAAAACCCAGCTCAATGGAGATGCCGCGTTTTTTTTCTTCTTTTAACCGGTCGGTATCTTTTCCGGTCAGTGCTTTTATCAGTTCCGTTTTCCCGTGGTCCACGTGGCCGGCCGTGCCGATAATTACGTGAGACAAGTTACCACCTCTTCCTCTTCGGCCTCCTCAATGGTCCGGGGGTCAAGGAGCAGCCAGTCAGCCTGCACGCGCCCCACCAGAGACGGGGTGCCTGTCCGCAGTTTCTGCACCCATTCCGCCTGGGGCATTTTTTTGTGCCGCAGGGCAACCACAAAGGTGGGAAGGCGGGTCAGGGGCATGGCTCCGCCGCCGACAAAGGAATAATCCTCCCGGACGGCAACTGTGAGATTACCAGGCGCCTTCTCGCGCAGAACGGAGGCCAGGCGCTCCGCCCGGCGCTTAAGCGTGGCCAATGGCATGGTAAGCATGGCCAGGACAGGAATATCGCGCAGCGGTTCGCCAAAGAGATAAATCTGCAAAGTGGCCTCCAGGGCTGCCAGGGTAACTTTGTCGGGCCGCAGGGCCCGCAGCAGCTGGTTCTTTTTGATGCGCTCCAAAAAGACACGCCTGCCAAGAATAATACCCGCCTGGGGGCCGCCCAGCAGTTTGTCGCCGCTTAAAGTAAGCACGTCCACCCCGGCGGCAATGCGCTCCGCCACCAGCGGTTCCCGCTCCAGCCCGAAAGCGGACAGGTCCACCAGCAGGCCGCTGCCCAAATCTTCCATCACGGGCAGCCCCAGCGACCTGCCCAGCACGGCCAGTTCATCCACTTCCACCGCCGCGGTAAAGCCCACCACCCTGTAATTGCTGGTATGTACTTTTAAAAGCAGGGCTGTTTCCTCATCCACAGCCTGTTCATAATCGCCATAGTGAGTTTTATTGGTGGTGCCCACTTCCACCAGCCGGGCGCCGCTGGCGGCCATCACTTCCGGGATGCGGAAACTGCCGCCGATCTCCACCAGTTCGCCGCGGGAAACAATCACCTTTTTCCCTGCCGCCAGTGTGTTTAACGCCAGCATGACGGCAGCCGCATTATTGTTAACCACGCAGGCCGCCTCCGCTCCCGTGAGCGCCGTCAGCAGCCGTTCCACATGGGTATGGCGCTGGCCGCGCCTGCCGGCAGGCAAGTCCATTTCCAGGTTGCAGTAACCTGCAGCCCGCTGCATAGCCTCTTTTGCCGCCCCGGCCAGCCTGGCACGGCCCAGATTGGTATGCAGCACCGTACCGGTAGCGTTGATGACACGTTGCAGGGAAGGCTGCTTAAGCTGCCGCAGCCGGGCAAGCGCCGCACAAGCCACCGCTTCCGGCGAACTCTGAAATTCCACCAGTTCATCCCGGTTTGCCGCCCGCAGAATCTGCCGGCGCAGGCTGTCGACAATTTCCTGCACCGCCCTGACAAGCAGTGCATGCGGGAAGTACTCTCCCCCCGTTTGCCGGGCGGCCGCCACGGCCACATCAACCCCGGGCAAAGCGCGCAAATACTCCTGCCTCCAGTTTTCAGCCATTTTTTTCACCTGCTGACGTAATTTTCATCTGTCTTGTCATGTCACTAATTATATAGCGTCAGCCAGGCAAACGCAAGAGAGCAGGCGAGGCGGTGTGCTTAACCTGCCGGCCGGGGCGGGCGATCATACCGGGCGGACGGCCAAAAAAGGCATATGTTCCTTTGGCGTTCTTAGTTACAGCGGCAGGTACAGGCGGAAACAGCTGCCTTTTCCGGGGGTGCTTTCCACCGTCACCCGGCCGTGCATTGCTTCCGTCAGTTCCCTGACGATGGCCAGGCCGATGCCCGACCCGCCGGTGGCCCGTGCCCTTGAGGGGTCCGCACGGTAAAAGCGCTCGAAGATGTGGGGCAGGTGCTCCGGGGCAATACCGCTGCCCGTATCAGCCACCGCGATCACCGCTTCGCCGCCCGCCGCAGTCAGGGAAATTGTCACCCGGCCGCCGGCAGGTGTGTACTTGGCCGCATTCATCAGCAGGTTGGCCAGCACCTGGCCCAAAAGCCCCCTGTCCGCCTGCACCGTCACTTCCTCATGCGGCAGCTCAAGGACAAGACTGATGTCTTTCCGCTCGAGCAGCGGCCGGTAACGTTCCGTTTCCGCCGCCAGGAAAGAATGCAGGGGAAGCAGTTCAAAGTGCGCCGCTCTCCGGCTGTATTCGGCATCTGCCAGGCGCTGCAGGTCAGTGATCAGGCTGCCCAGGCGGCCTGATTCTTCCAGGACAGCCGCAAGATGCTTTTCATCCGGCGGCAGCACTCCGTCCCGGAAGGCTTCCAGGTAGCTTTGGATGGTGGACAGGGGCGTGCGCAGCTCGTGGGAGATGTCGCTGGTCAGTTTTTTCCGCAAATCGCTTTGGGCTTCCAGGCGGGAAGCCATGCGGTTCATGGTTTCCCCGAGTACTGCCAGCTCGTCGTCCCCGCTGACAACTACACGGGAAGAAAAGCGGCCCTGTCCCCACTTTTCCGCCGCCGCCGCCAGCACCGTCAGGCGGCCTGTCAGGCGCCGGGCCAGCTTGCTGCCAAAACAGGCGGCGGCAACAATGGCCGCCAGGCCGGTGACAATGGCACTGGTGAGCACTGTGCGGCGGAACAGCAGCGCTTCTGCCGACCAGAGACCCTGCCGGCCCAGGTGGACAATTTCCACCATTCCCACCTGTTCACCCTGAACATAGAGTGGATAGGCGGCCGCATTACCGCGCTGCTCCTGCCGTTGCCAGCGCCCGCCGTGCATCCCCATCATGCCTGTCAGGGAGTCCACAATGAGTCTCCCCCTCAGGTCGTAGACTTTAATCTGAGTACCGGTGGTTGAACCCACATACATGGTGGATAAGCGAACAGCCTGCCAGGAGGTGCTCCGGCTGTAGAGCTCGGCCAGGGTATCCAGAATAAGACGATTCTGTTCTTCCTGGACTTTGCCCAGGTAACGGGTGAAATTAAAAGTGAGGGCCAGGTTGATAAGGACGGCGGCCAGCACAATGCCGCCCACAGCCAGGGCAACCATAGACAGTGTGATTTTTCTCGTCAGGCTGGATCGCATTATCAGTCACCTTCAAACTTATAACCGACGCCGTACACAGTGCGGACGAAACGCGGCTGCTCTGGGTGCGGCTCCAGTTTCTGCCGCAGGTTTTTAATGTGGCTGTCTATGGTGCGGTCAAAACCGGTGGCATAAACGCCCTGGACAATTTCCAAAAGTTCGCCGCGGGAAAAAACACGCCCCGCATTTTTGGCCAGTGCCACCAGCAGCCTGTATTCCGTGGCTGTCAGTTCAATTTTTTTACCGTCAAAAGTTACTTCATGCCGCAGGGTGTCTATCACCAGCCTCCCGTCGGCAAATTCCAGTACATCGGCCAGCAAACCGGGAGCATTGCGTGCCCGCCGCAGCACGGCCAGGACGCGGGCGACCAGTTCCCCGGGACTGAAAGGCTTGACAATATAGTCGTCCGCACCCAGTCCC
>DUUE01000397.1 GCA_012841735.1 Bacillota bacterium
CAAGGAAAAAGTTAAGGCAGTCTTTGCAGAAGTCCTGAGCGACAACCGCGTCACCCTCCTTGGTAGCGAGGCAACAAAGGTGGCGGAAGCTTATAAGATCCCTGTGGCACCGGTATACCTGGTGAACAGTCCGGACGAAGCTGTGTCGGCAGCGGAAAAAATGGGCTATCCCGTGGTGCTGAAAATTGCCTCGCCACAAATCATTCATAAAAGTGATGTGGGCGGTGTAAAAGTCGGCCTGAATTCGGCGCAGGAAGTAAAAGATGCCTATGATGACATTATGGAAAGTGTAACGCGTCAATTGCCGGATACTCGCATTTACGGCATTGAAGTGCAGCCTATGATGCCTAAGGGCAATGAAACGCTTATCGGTATGACACGTGACGCTCAGTTCGGTCCGCTTATTGCTTTTGGTATGGGCGGCATCTATGTAAACCTTTTGCAAGATGTTTTTTTCCGCCTGGCCAATGGTTTGACACGTGAAGATATAGAAGAAATGATCAGCGAAACCAAGGCATACACCCTCCTCAAGGGTTATCGCGGCAGCGAACCTTCTCACATTCCGTCCATTATAGACACTATTGCCAGAATTGCCCAGCTGTCTCTGGACTTCCCTGAAATCGCCGAATTGGACCTGAACCCTGTTATCGCCTACCCAGATAAAGCCGCGGCGCTTGACGTTAAAATCACCCTCTCCGGTGACAAACAGAAATAACAAGGGGTGACCGGGTTTTCCGGGACAAGCGGGCGGGACAAAGGCAGATTAAGCAAAAGGCCGGCACAACGCCGGCCTTGCCTTGTATACAAACCGCTATTAAGCAATAATGCTTAACCGGCGGTTTTTTTTGGCTTATAAGCCGGTCTGAACGGCAAATCCTGATCCCTATTTCCGCTTTTGATTTTGCCGCCCGGCCGCCTTTTCCCATGCCCGCTTTACTATAGTCTCAGGGTAACCGAGATATTCAAGCACGCGGATTGCATTTCTTGTAGTCGCAATCCCTTTGTGCAGCTTATAATCAAACTCCAGTCCCTGAACACCCACCCGTTCGCTGAAATGATACAAAGCATAAATATGCGAGCAGCTTTCCGCCACTTCCAGGTCATGTGTAGCAATAACACACAGAATGTTTTTATCGGCAAAATATTTCAGAACTTCTATGGCTGCCGGTATTCTTTCCGCCGAATTGGTACCGCGGAAAAGTTCATCAATAATGCAGAGGGAAACAACACGGCTGCTTTCTGACTTCCTGATCATAGCCAGAATCGCCTCCGCTTCAACCAGGAAGTAACTTTTTCCCCCCGGCAGGTAATCATCTTTATGGATGGAAGTAACAATGGAAAAGTACCCCGCCTGATAGCTCTCCGCAAAGCACGTGTATATTGTCTGCGCCAGGACTGCATTGACAGCCACGGTACGCAAGAAGGTTGATTTGCCGGACATGTTGGAACCTGTGACAATTGTTCCCGGCTGAAAAAGAGCAATGGAATTGGCAACAGGGTTTTCCAGCAGCGGGTGATATATATTTTCGGCGGAGATGCTGCCTGCTCCCAATGTCAGCCGCGGTTCACACCATTTTTTGCTGCCGGCACGAAATGAGGAGACGGCAAGCAGGGCGTCAATTTCTCCGATACATTGGTATAGCTGCTGCAAGTTTTTTCGTGTGCGCCTGATTACCGCCAGATCCGCAGTGTAAGAGCGCACATCGAGCAAAAAGAGCACGTTCAAATAATCATACAGGCCAAATGAATCAAGGATCCCAAGCAGCCGCCTGCCCGGTCGCGTCAATAATTTGCTGCAGGCGCGGACATTGGCGGCAAGTATTTCACTGTATGCCGGCAGAAGTTCACTGCAGCTTTTTGACAGCTCCTGTGCTGCCGCTAAAAGCGAGCTAAGATAGCGGATGGCAGGTAAATGCAGGAAGTATTCTCTTTTTTGTTTCTCTGCATAGGTAAAATTTATGATAAACATGGGCAAAAGACCCAGGAAAACTCCTTTTATGCCGTAAATGAAGACGGATACAACCGCCGCCAGGGCAAGCAGGGCTAAAATACCGGGAATGAGGCCAAGCTTTTTTGTTTCCCTGATTTCGTCCCAAAGCAGCCCGGTAATTGTTTCGGGATGCTCCCGGGAGAGGCGCTTAAGCGCAACCAAGAGTTGCAGCCGCAAGCCGGGATTTTTGTCGAACAGGCTGATTGTCATGCTGCGGGCTTTAAGTTTTTCCGGGTTTAAAAGCGGTCTTTGCAACATGTTATAGAGGACCTGGGCGCCGGGCGTCGACAGCGTCCTGTCAAAAAGAGCAAAAAGCAGGTCAAAATGCAAGTCTTCCTGAGACTGTTCAGTGAGAATGCTTTCAGCCTGCAGGTCGACCGGA
>DUUE01000229.1 GCA_012841735.1 Bacillota bacterium
AGCATCGACCCCGGCCTGGCCGCCGGGTGGTTTGTCAATGTCCACGACCAGACCTGCGAAGGGCTGTGGTATAAACAAATCCCGGCCTTTTCGGTGCAGTTCCATCCCGAGGCGTGTGCAGGGCCCAGGGACACCGCCTTTCTGTTTGACTTATTTCTGGAAAAAATGGAGGCCGCAAAAAATGCCGCGGGATACAAGCATTAAAAAGGTTTTGGTTATTGGCTCGGGGCCCATTGTGATCGGCCAGGCGGCGGAATTTGATTACGCCGGCACGCAGGCCTGCCGTGTCCTGCGGTCTGACGGCATCGAAATTGTCCTGGTCAATTCCAATCCCGCCACCATCATGACCGACAGGCACCTGGCCGACAAAATTTACCTTGAACCGCTGACGCCGACCACTGTGAAACGGATCATTGCAAAAGAACGTCCCGACAGCATTTTGCCCGGACTGGGAGGCCAGACGGGGCTGACCCTCACCATGCAGCTGGCCCGGGACGGCTTCCTGGACAGGATGCAGGTGCGGGTTTTGGGCAGCCCGCTGGCGGCCATTGCCAAAGCCGAGGACAGGCAATTGTTCAAGGCGACCATGCAGCAAATCGGGCAGCCTGTCATCCCTTCAGTTGACGCCTGTGATATAAAGACCGCACTGGACTTTGCGGACAAAAACGGTTACCCGGTGGTTGTCCGGCCCGCCTATACCCTGGGCGGCAGCGGCGGCGGCATTGCCCACAGCAGGCAGGAGCTGCAGCAAATCGCCAAAACGGGCCTGTCCCTGTCCCCCATCGGGCAGATCCTGGTGGAGAAAGCGGTGGCCGGCTGGAAGGAAATTGAGTTTGAAGTCATGCGGGACAATGCGGGCAATGTTGTTGCTGTCTGCTCCATGGAGAATTTTGACCCGGTGGGCGTGCATACCGGCGACAGTATTGTCATCGCCCCTGCCGTTACCCTGGCTGACAAGGAATACCAGCTGCTGCGCACGGCGGCGCTGGACATAATCCAGGCGCTGGGCATTGCAGGCGGCTGCAACTGCCAGTTCGCCCTCCATCCGGAAAGCTTTGAGTATGCCGTCATTGAGGTCAATCCACGCGTGTCCCGTTCCTCCGCCCTGGCGAGCAAAGCCACCGGCTACCCCATTGCCAAAGTGGCAACTAAAATTGCCATTGGTTATACGCTGGACGAAATAGTCAATGAAGTTACCGGCAGCAACTCTGCCGCTTTTGAGCCGGCCCTTGACTATGTGGCCGTGAAAGTTCCCAGGTGGCCCTTTGACAAGTTTGTCTCCGCCAACAGGGAACTGGGGACGCAGATGAAAGCTACCGGCGAGGTCATGGCCATGGCGGACACTTTTGAAGCAGCGCTTGTCAAAGCTGTGCGCGGCGCCGAGATCGGCCTGGACGGCCTGGAGCTGCCCCGGCTGCAGGCAAAGACGGATGCGGAGCTTTTTGCCTTGCTGCAAAAGGCTACTGACGAGCGGCTCTTTGTCCTCTCTGAGACTGTGCGGCGCGGCCTGGACATTAACGAACTGCACCGCATCACAAAGGTGGACCGCTGGTTTTTGCATAAACTGAAAAATATTGCGCCACAGGCAAAAAAACGACCTGTCTATAAAATGGTGGATACCTGCGGCGGCGAATTTGCCGCCAAAACGCCTTACTTTTATTCCATTCAAAACGGCACGGAGAATGAAGCACTGGAGTTTATCGGCAAAGCACACAAGCCGCGCATTGTGGTGCTGGGCAGCGGGCCCATCCGCATCGGGCAGGGGATTGAATTTGACTATGCCTGTGTCCATTGCGTCTGGGCGCTGAAAAAAATGGGTTACGAAGTTATTGTCATTAACAACAACCCGGAAACGGTATCCACCGACTTTGACATTGCCGACAGGCTGTATTTTGAACCGCTTGCTCCTGACGATGTAATGCACATTATTGAGCTGGAAAAGCCTGTGGGCGTGGTGGCCGCCTTTGGCGGCGGCACCGCCATCAAGCTGGCCAAAAAGCTGCATGAGCGCGGGGTAACGCTTATCGGCACGCCGGCCGACAGTATCGACATCTGCGAGGACAGGGAACGTTTTGACGCCCTGCTTGCAACCCTTAAAATACCGCGCCCGCCGGGACTGTGCGTCATGAGCACCGGCGAGGCGCTGCAGGCGGCGGAAAAGCTGGGCTATCCCGTGCTTTTGCGCCCGTCCTATGTGCTGGGCGGCCAGAATATGGTTATTGCCTTTGAGCCTGCCGACATCCGGGAATACATGGCAATTATCCTGCGGCAGCAGCAGGAGAACCCGGTGCTGGTTGACAAATACCTGCCGGGCAGGGAGATTGAAGTGGATGCCGTCTGCGACGGAGTGGATGTGCTGCTTCCCGGCATCATGGAGCATATTGAACGCACAGGCATCCATTCGGGGGACAGCATCGCCGTTTATCCCCCTCTCAATATTGACGATGAACTGGCGGAGAAGATTTTTGCCGTTACCAGGAAACTGTGCCTGGCGCTCAGGGTCAAAGGGCTGATCAATATCCAGTATGTCCTGCAGCAGGATGAAATTTATGTACTGGAGGCCAATCCCCGTGCCTCGCGGACAGTGCCTTACATCAGCAAAGTGACAGGCATACCCATGTGTGAGCTGGCAACCCGTGCCAGCCTGGGCGAGCGCCTTGCCGGCCTTGGCTACAGTTCAGGCATCGCCAAAGCCCCGCCGTATACTGCAGTCAAAGTTCCCGTCTTTTCCTTTGCCAAACTGGCCGATGTGGATACCCGGCTGGGGCCGGAAATGAAATCAACCGGAGAAGTGCTGGGGCTGGGGAAAAACCTGCAGGAAGCACTTTTCAAAGGGCTGGTGGCCGCAGGCTACCGGATGCAAAAAGGCGGCGGCGTCCTCATCACTGTGCGGGACAGCGACAAGCCGGAAATTGTGCCGGTGGCGGCCAAACTTGCTGCCTGCGGGTTTACGCTCTACGCCACCCGCGGCACGGCCAATTATCTGGAGGGCAAAGGCTTTGCAGTGCAGCCGGTGGAAAAAATCCACCAGAGTGCCGGCAACAACACGGCATCACTACTGGAAAGCGGCAAGATCAGCTATTTAATTTCCACTTCGTCCGGAGGCAGGGATTCTGCCACAGACGATGTAAGCCTCCGCAGCAGGGCGGCCGTTTTGGGAATCCCCTGCCTGACGGCGGTGGACACGGCCAATGCGCTGGCTGACTGCCTGCTTTCCGGGTACAGCGAAATAAACACCGAACTGATAGATATCAACAATTTAAGGAGCAGGCGCATGGAACTGAAATTTACCAAAATGCAGGGCTGCGGCAATGATTATATTTTCATCAACTGTTTTGACCTGGAAATTAACTCTCCCGAATCGCTCTCCGTGCTGCTTTCCGACAGGCACTACGGTGTGGGCGGCGACGGCATTGTGCTGATCATGCGCTCCGCCGTGGCCGACGCCAAAATGCGGATGTTTAACCGTGACGGCAGCGAAGGGAAAATGTGCGGTAACGCCATCCGCTGCGTGGCCAAGTATTTATACGATAACGGCATTGTGCGCAAACTGGAAATGTCAGTGGAAACACTGGCCGGCATCAGGCATATGACCCTTGCCACCAAAAACGGGCAGGTGGCGGCGGTCCGGGTAAATATGAGCCGGGCGGAACTGCGCCCGGAACAGATACCGGTAAAACTTCCCGGGGAGATGGTTGTGGCGCAGCCGCTGGCAGTGGGCGGCACAGAATACGCCATTACCTGCGTTTCCATGGGCAACCCCCATTGTGTGGTGTTTTGCCGCGAGCTTGACAGGCTCCCTCTGGCCGAGATCGGCCCGCAGTTTGAATATAACGACTTGTTCCCCGACAGGGTAAATACAGAATTTGTGGAAGTAATGGGCAGGAACCAGCTGAAAATGCGCGTCTGGGAGCGCGGCAGCGGCGAGACGCTGGCCTGCGGGACAGGAGCGTGCGCTTCTGCGGTGGCGGCGGTGCTCTGCGGCTACGCCGACAAGGATACCGACATTAAAGTGAGGCTCTTGGGCGGCGAGCTGCTTGTTCGTTATACCGACGAGGCGGTGTTTATGACCGGCGACTGCCAAAAAGTATTTGACGGAACAGTGGAAATATAAAAATCCGGCAGCACCTGCGTTTGCGCTGGTGCCGGGCTGCCGGAAAGGAGGGCGGCTTGTGAGAGATTATGCCCTGGAAACAGAAAAAAGGGTTGCCTTTATCCGGGAGGTGCTTGCTGCCGCCAAAGCCCGCGGCATTGTCTACGGCAACAGCGGCGGCAAAGACAGCGCCCTGGTGGGCATCTTGTGCAAAAAAGCATGTGCAGACACGGTGGGCCTGATTATGCCCTGCGGCTCCCGGCGCAATTATGCAGAAGACAAAAGGGACGCCGAGGCTGTGGCACGCCAGTTTGGCATTGCCCAGCGTTATGTGGACCTGTCGGCAGCCCGCACGGCGCTGCTTGACACCCTCACCGGCGTAACGGCAGTGAGTGAGACGGCCCGGGCAAACATTGCGCCCCGGCTGCGCATGACTGTGCTGTATGCGGTGGCTGCCAGCGAGAACAGGCTGGTGGCGGGAACGGGCAACCGCAGTGAAAGTTACATGGGTTACTTTACCAAGTGGGGCGACGGTGCCTGTGACTTTAACCCCATCGCCGACCTGACAGTAACGGAAATCTATGAATATCTGCGCTTTTTGCAGGTGCCCGAATCCATTATCACCAAAGCCCCTTCCGCCGGTCTCTTTGACGGCCAGACGGATGAGAGTGAAATGGGCATAACTTATCAAAGTATAGATGCATTTCTGCTTACCGGCACAGCCGGTGAGCAGGAAAAAGCAATTATCGAAAGATGCCACACTGCCAGCCGTCATAAGCGCAGCATGCCGCTGCTTTACAAAGGGTAGGCGGGCAGGCCGCGCAAGTTTTGCGTAGAAAATGCCGCCGCGGCTGGTGCCGGCACGGGCGGTAAGAAGGGGTGAGAAGGGTGATTGAACGGTATACGCTGCCGGAAATGGCGGCGCTCTGGTCGCTGGAGAACAAGTTTAAAAAATGGCTGGAAATTGAGATTTATGCCTGTGAGGCCTGGGCTGAACTGGGGGTCATCCCCGGGGAGGCGGTGGCGTTAATCCGC
>DUUE01000289.1 GCA_012841735.1 Bacillota bacterium
AAACGTGCCTGCAGGCCCTTTTTGAATTCAACGTGGGAGATGATATACAGGTCACCGCGTTTAATGCCGCGCACGACCCTTTCTCCGGCCTCATCTGCATCCCTGACAATTTTGCTGATATCGACCTGCGGAGTTTCACCTCTCGGCGGACGGCGCCGGGGAGCGGCGGGCGGCGGATTTTCTCCCAGAAGAGCTGTGCGGACTTCAGCGGAAGTCATGCCCAGGTTGGACTGGAAGGGGCCCGGGCAGAACACGCTTGCACCGATATTCGTGTCGGCAAGGTCCGAGGCCAGAGTTTCCATGATGGCGATTACCGCCCGCTTGGTAGAATTGTAGAGCGTAAATCCCGGCACGGGAATGAGCCCTGCCTTGGAAGCTGTGCTGACAACATGTCCTCCTTCACCGTGTTTAAGCATCCGCGGTACAAAAATCATAATTCCGTTCAGTACGCCTTTTAGATTGACATCAATCATCAGGTCCACATCTTCATATGGGTCCATCCAGACAGGACCTTCCTGGATGCCTATGCCGGCATTGTTTACCAGGACATGGATGTTGCCGAAGACGGCTTCTGCTTCATCGGCTGCTTTTGCGTATGCTTCACGGTCGGTCACATCAAGCTGAATGCCGTGTACAGGCCAGCCGTTTTCCTGAAAGAGGGGTAACGCTTCGTCTATTGCTTTTTGCCTGAGGTCGGCTATGACGATGTTCATGCCTTCCCTGGCACATGCCTTGGCGATACCCAGCCCTATGCCGCTTGCTCCGCCGGTGATAAATGCAGTTTTACCTGAGAGATTTTCCATAAGCGCCTCCTTAAAATACTACCTGTTTTTGTTAATTATACTATGAATCATACCCCGTTCCAAGGTGGTGACGAACGGCACCCTCTGTTACAGGTCAATCTTTGGGACAGACCAGTTCATCGATTCACACCTGGGGCCTACTATGGCATGGATCAATTCTACTTTACCGTTCCTCATTTTAAAGAGATGGCAGTCCGGGAGGGAACTGGCAAAGTGCACATACGCAACCACCATACCTGCTTCAACATCCGCAAGAAAACGCCTGGGGCCATGGTGGGGAATAACAAGACCTTTGGGGGAGCAATTATGTTCGGTCTGTCCTTCCGTCCAGGGGAATCCTTCCTGTCTGACGGTTGTCTGGGTGCCGTTTTCCCACCTGTCACACACAGCGGCAAAGGGAGTGGCCACATCCGGATCCAGTGCGAACATGTCGAAATAATCATTGGCGGCAGCTATCATGGCAAGCCTTGAACTGCGCTCTGAAAATGGCAGAATTTTTTCCCAGTCTTCATCTTTTGTGGCCAGAATGCCTTCCGGCTTAAAAGCAAAGTCGCCTTTGCGGGCAATAATGGTTTCTATTTCCGCAATCTTGCCGTGATCAAAGCCAAGCCTTGCGGCATAAAGCACCGGTTCTCCGTTTTCCTCCATGACTGCTTCTGTATGTGTGCCGAACTTTACTGTATCGATCAATGTGCGCTTCAGCAGAATTTGACCGGCGGTTTGCCAGAAACCTTCAGCCAGGTGTACATTTTTAATCACACCGTTTTCCGTGAATTTTACCCCGGGGGCAAAATGCAGCCGTGACGGTTGATGTGCAACCAGCGCCTCAAAAAAATAATCTGTAAATTCTTTTAGCATTTTACGAATACCGGAAGACCATATTTCCTGCAGGTTCCGGTCAGGACCGGTAAACTGCTTTATTTCACCGATACCACCCGGCTGCTGTATTCTTCCTTCCTTTGTCATTTTCCATATCTCCTTTTTATGTATTAAACAGTAAAAACATTCAGACAACTAACCGGTCACAGTAGAAAAAGTATCCACCTCCTTTCAATACAGTCTTGACAGTCTTGCTGACGGACCGGCCCCGTACTAAACACTGCTAATCTTGCCCGGCGGGTGAGAATGCCGGAGTAAGGCCGGGCACCATACATATTATGGGTAATTCAACGCCTGGAGCCGGTTATCCTGCCCGGCTTGCCGGCAATGAAAAGACTTGGCCGGGGTTATTTGGCATTTGACATAAAAAAAAATTACCCATTATAATTGACACAAGCATAAAAGCTGCCGACGGAACAGGCCGGGGCTTTTGTGTTACCATGGGCAAAGGGTGATCCAAGTGAATTACAGCATTAATATGAGAGCTGCAGCCCGGGGGTATCAGGCGACATTAAAACTGGTGAGAAAATATGCCATTCTTTTGATTTTGGGCAGCCTGATTTTGTTCTTCTCCTTCCTGTCACCTTACTTTGCCACCCGGCAAAACCTGATGAATATCCTGGTCCAGCAGTCCCATGTGGTCATTGCGGCAGTAGGGCTTTCCTTTGTGATGATCAGCGGCGGGATGGATTTGTCTGTAGGCAACCAGATTTCCCTTGTCGGAGTGGCAACTTCGGTGCTCATGATGTGGCATGATTTGCCCATCCCCCTGGCCATTGCAGCGGGTATTTTAATAGGTATTGCCCTGGGCCTCTTTAACGGGTTTGCCGTGATTAAACTTAATGTGCACCCGCTGATTGTCACCCTGGGGACAATGAACATTTTTTCCGGAATTTCTTATATGATATCAAAGCAGTCACTGATTTTAAACCTGCCGGCGGCTTTTAAATTTATCGGGCAGGGATATCTTTTTGATCTGATTCCGTTTAGTGTCATACTGATGCTCATCACAGTACTGGTTGCCGCTTTTTTGCAGAACAAAACATACCTGGGAAAATATATTTATGCCATTGGCAGCAACGAAGAGGCGGCACTCCTGGCCGGCGTGAATGTCACCCTGGTAAAACTGCTGGTGTTCGCCCTGTGCGGGTTTTTTGTCTCCATTGCGGCTATAGTTTTATTTGCCCGTTCCGGTTCCGCCGCTTCCACCATCGGCTCCGGCACGGAATTTACAGCCATTGCAGCAGCCTTCCTTGGCGGGATCTCGTTTACAGGCGGAGAAGGCAGAATCTGGGCTCTTGTTGCCGCCGTTTTTATTCTTGGCGTTTTGCATAACGGGATGCAGCTGATCGGTATTGGGACATATGCTCAATATGTTGTCAAAGGATTTGTTTTTCTGGCTGCAGTCGGTTTTGATGTGCGGCATAAACAGCTTTTTTTCAGGCGCAAGACGGCTTGACTGTTGCCGTGCCGCAGTGAAAAGGTATTGGAGCGGTAAATGTCAAATATAACTATCCTGTCACTGAACCACGTTTGTATCCGGCGTAATTGCGATGGCAGGAAAACAGTGAGAATTGCCTGAAAACACGGATGACGGAAAAATACATTGTTGACAGGGGGGTTTTATGTTTAAAGTTGTTATTGCAGATGATGAACCAAAAGTGTGCCAATTGATTGAGAAGCTGGGCAACTGGGAGGAACTTGACCTG
>DUUE01000215.1 GCA_012841735.1 Bacillota bacterium
ATTGTGGACCTCTCTCTGGCACCCACGCCGGCCGTGGGTGACAGTGTGGCCGAAATCCTGGAGGCCATGGGACTGGAACGCTGTGGCGCACATGGAACAACCGCCGCACTGGCGCTGCTGAATGATGCAGTGAAAAAGGGAGGAGCCATGGCATCATCCTCTGTGGGCGGCCTGTCCGGTGCTTTTATTCCTGTCAGTGAGGACGCAGGCATGGTCCGTGCCGTGGAACAGGGGGCACTGACGCTGGAAAAACTGGAAGCCATGACTTGTGTCTGTTCGGTGGGTTTGGATATGATTGCCGTCCCCGGCAACACACCAGTAGAAACTATTGCCGCCATTATCGCAGATGAAACGGCAATCGGCGTCATCAACCAGAAAACAACTGCTGTCCGTATCATACCCGCTCCCGGGAAAGAGGCCGGCGATTATGTTGAATTTGGCGGTTTGCTCGGCCGTGCACCTGTTATGCCGGTGAAAAATTTTTCAGCCGGCGGCTTTATCCGGCGTGGCGGGCGCATACCCGCCCCCATACACAGTCTGAGAAATTAAAGCCGTGAGATTTCCCGTTCCGGGAGCAGGGATATTTTACCGGACAGCGAAAAAAATTACTACCAGGATATTTAAGGCGGACATAAGGGATGTGTTGCCGTGCGCAGAGTAAAAAACCCGTTTTCGCTGCGACTGACGATTATTTATATTATTTTGTCCTCTGTCTATATTGTCTTGTCTGACCGCCTTCTGGCAGCGGTGGTTACCGACCCCGGGAGCTTGCAGACATGGCAGACTTATAAAGGCTGGGTTTTTGTGCTTGTTTCCGGGATTTTGTTTTACATTACACTCTCGGCGGCGGTAAAGCTGAGAATCCGTTCGGAAAACAGCCTCAAACAGGCCAATGAAAAACTGCAGGCCATTATTGCGGCTTCGCCCCTGGCCATACTTACCCTGGATACGGAAAACCGTATTTTAAGCTGGAATCAGGCGGCGGAAAAAATGTTCGGCTGGAAAGAAAGTGAGGTTTTGGGCTGCCTCAATCCCACCGTCTCTAACGCCAAAGTGCTGGAATACAGGAGCTACCTGAAAAAAGCTGCAGACGGTGAGTTGGATAAAGCCGTAGAAACTGAACTGCAAAAAAAAGACGGGTCACTGTTGGCAGCCGGCCTGTCCCTGTCGCCCATCCGGAACAACAGCGGAGAAATCGGCGGCTATGTTGTCCTCATTTCCGATATCACTGAACAGAAACTGCGTGAAAAGCAACTGCAATACATGAGCCTCTATGATGGTTTAACCGGGATCTACAACAGGGCTTATTTTGAACATGAAATGCGCCGCCTGCAAAACAGCCGCCTGAGCAGTCTCGGTGTTATTGTCTGCGATCTTGACGGGCTGAAACTTTACAATGACAGCCTGGGGCATGCCGTGGGCGACAAGCTGCTGAAAGCGGCGGCACAGGTAATAAGATCCTGTTTCCGGGAGAGCGATGTTGTTGCCCGGATAGGCGGCGATGAGTTTGCCATCCTTATTCCCAATGCAGACAGCCAGGCCATGGAAGCGGCCTGCGAACGCATCCGCCTTGCCCTGCAGGATTATAACCAGAAGCATGAAAAATATTACCTCAGTGTGTCGGTGGGCTATGCAGTCAGCACGGAAGAAGCATTCAATGTTGACGATCTTTTCCGGGAAGCGGACAATAATATGTACCGGGAAAAAGCCAGACGCAGCAATGCGGTGCGGGAAACAACAATGCAAATTCTGCTGCGTGCGCTGGCTGCACGGGAGTATACGGACGGCAAAAATGCCGAGCAGGTGGAGCAAATGGTCGCCGGACTGGCTGCAAAAACGGGGATTACCGGCGAACACCTGAAAGATATTCAGCTCCTTGCCAGATTTCATGATATCGGTACTGTAGGGGTGCCGGAAAAGATCTTGTTTAAAACAGAACCGCTGACCAGCAAAGAAAGGGAGATTATTAAAAGGCACCCGGAAATCGGCCACCGCATTGCCCTCTCCGCGCCGGACCTTATTCACCTGGCGGACTGGATTTTAAAACATCACGAATGGTGGAACGGAAAGGGATATCCGCTGGGACTCAAAGGCAGCGACATTCCTTTGGAGTGCCGCATCCTGGCTATTGTTGACGCCTATGATGCCCTGACAAACGACAGGCCGTACCGGAAAGCAAAATCAAAAGCAGAAGCTTTGGCGGAGCTGAAGGCGGCCGCCGGCATTCAGTTTGACCCGGAGCTGGTAAAAATTTTTATTGACCTGGTTACAGGCGGCGAGTACCAGAATATGCCACAAAGCAATGAAAGGACTTTTTCTCCTGCCCGTGGAATATGAGAGAAAAACAGGAGGGATTGCTTTGTATTATCTGGATCTTGTCTGTGAAGACAACGGGGAACAATATCATACTTTTCTTTGTAAGAGTTTTGACTGTATACGGGAGAAGTTGCCGGAATCGCAACAAAAACGCTTTCTCATCACGGAAGTGGTAAAGGTAAAAAGTAATTAGTTTTGCAAGCAAGCAGGGAAATTCCCTGCTTTTTCTTGCCGGCAAGTTGTATGTAAAAGTGTGATGGATACGGCAGTAAAAGCGCAGGAAAAGCAGGAAGCGGCATATTTTCGCTGAAAACAAAAAAAATTACGAAGCAGATTGACATTTCCCGTGAATTTGTTACAATTTAACTTGATGCCCGGGGGGGCAACCTGTGCCCGGGCAAATATATTATATACAAAGGAGGCTTCAGAAAATGAGCGCATTAGGTCGTCACATTCTGGCTGAATTTTATGGTTGCCCTGCAGATATCCTGAATGATATTCAGGGAATAGAACGAACTATGGTTGACGCCGCCTTGGAAGCAGGTGCTGAAATCCGGG
>DUUE01000333.1 GCA_012841735.1 Bacillota bacterium
ACAGCAAGGCCGCACTGCGCTGTGTCATGTTCCGCAGTGCCAATCTGCGTCTTACCTTTCGCCCTGCCGACGGCATGAAAGTGGTTGCCGCCGGCAGGATCTCTGTTTATGAAAGGGACGGCCTCTACCAGCTGTATGTGGAAAACATGCTGCCCGAGGGCGTGGGCAGCCTGTATGCCGCTTTTGCCGAGCTGAAGGCAAGACTGGAAGCGGAAGGGCTTTTCAGCCCGGAGAGAAAAAAGCCGCTGCCGCGCTATCCCCGGCGCATCGGTGTGGTAACCTCGCCCACGGGCGCCGCCGTCCGCGATATTATCACCACCCTGGGGCGCCGCTTTCCCCTGGCGGAGGTGCTGATTGTGCCGGTGCTTGTCCAGGGACCGGAAGCGCCGCACCAGATTGCCGAGGCCCTGGATTTCCTCAACAGTGTACCGGGTATTGATGTGATTATCGCCGGCCGCGGCGGCGGTTCCATTGAGGAGTTGTGGGCCTTCAATGAAGAGGTGGTGGCGCGCGCCATTTACCGGTCGCACCTTCCCGTCATCTCCGCCGTGGGGCATGAAACCGACTTTACCATCGCCGATTTTGTCGCCGATGTCAGGGCGGCCACGCCGACGGCGGCGGCGGAACTGGCGGTGCCGGATATGCGGGAACTGCAGCAGTATTTGCTGCAGGCTGCGCGCCGCCTGGCCGCCAGGCTGAAAAGCCTCCTGGAGCAGGAAAAGCGCTACCTGGAGCGGCTGGCGTCCGCACGCGTGCTGACACGGCCGCTGGAGCGGGTGGAGCAGGCGGGGCAGGTACTGGACAACCTTTCCACCCGCCTGGAAACGCAGGCGGCAATCCTCCTGCAGGGAAAAACGGCCCGCCTGGAACTGCCGGCCGCCAGACTGGCCGCCTTAAACCCGGCGGCGGTACTGGAAAGAGGTTTTACAATCTGTTATGATCAAAGTGGCAATGTGGTTACCGACAGTGCGGCTTTGGCACCTGCTGACCGGGTGCTGCTGCGTTTTCGCAGGGGACGTGCCGAGGCCGCCATTTTACAGTCTTACCTGGAGGAAAAACAATGAGTAAAGCCGATGCCAAGGAAAAGATGAGTTTTGAGCAGGCCCTGGAGCAGTTGGAAGTTGTGCTGCAGAAGCTGGAGCGCAACGACTGCCCGCTGGAAGAGGCCATGTCCCTTTTTCAGGAGGGGATGGAGCTGGTGCAATTTGGCCGCAGGAAACTGCAGGCTGCGGAAAAGAAAGTGTCCGTGCTGCTGAAAGAGGCGGCCGAATTTATTCCTTTTGACAGCGGGGAGGACTTGGCGTGACCACCAACTGGCAGGAAATCATTGCAGCAGTAGACCAGGCACTGGACGGCTATTTGCCCCCGGCAGACTCCTTCCCCCCGGATATTTGCCGTGCCGTTCGCTACAGCGTTTTTGCCGGCGGCAAGCGCCTGCGGCCGCTTTTGGTTATCACGACGGCCGACATTTTTGGTGTTCCCCTGCAGCATGCACTGCCGGCGGCCTGTGCCATTGAAATGATTCATACTTATTCTTTAATTCATGATGACCTGCCCGCCCTTGACAATGACGACTTCCGCCGGGGTCTTGCCTCCAACCACAAGGTTTTCGGCGAAGCCATGGCCATTCTGGCCGGGGATGCGCTGCTGACGGCCGCCTTTGAAACATTGTCCATTGCAGCGCCCGTCTATTTCCCGCCGCACATTGTGGTGGCGCTGATCCAGGAAGTTTCCCGTGCCGCCGGCATGACGGGCATGATCGGCGGGCAGGTGGCCGATATTCTCTCCGAAGGCCGGCCTGTCCACCCGGACGTGCTGGAGTATATTCACAGGCATAAAACAGGCGCCCTCATCACCTGCTGCGTGCGCTGCGGCGCCCGTATGGGACAGGCTGCACCAAAGCAGCTGCAGTCGCTTACCGCTTTTGGCGAAAAAGCGGGCCTTGCTTTCCAGATCGTAGACGATATCCTGGATGTGGTGGGCGATGAAGCGGCCCTGGGTAAAAAAACGGGTGCGGATGCCGGCAAACAAAAGGCCACTTACCCGGCTGTCCACGGCCTGGAAAAAGCCCGGGCGGAAGCGGACAGCCTCTACAAATCCGCCCTGGCCGACCTGGCTCCCTTCGGCGCCGCCGCCGCCGGCCTCACCGAACTGGCCGGTATGCTCATCAACCGGACAAAATAAGAAAAAACGGGCACATTGCACGTCCGGTTGCAAAAACTGCTTACGGTATGAAAAAGAGCGGCAAACGGCGGCCGGGAAAATCCTCCGCGGGCGGCGGGCGGGTCGGGAGAACGGTGCGGGCGAGCATAAAGGCGCTTGCACGGGATTGGCAGCGGGGCGGCATGATGGCGTTCCTTCCTGTCAGAAAAGCAACCGCCAGTAAGAGTGGCCTGCTGTAGCGGTATTTGTGTCCCGGTATGTAATGTGTTAGAATAAAAACAAACTCGTAGGTGGCGCAGTATTCTAGTTAATACGCCGTTTTCGAAGACGGGCCTAAAAATCCGTAAAGGGCATATCGATGAAGTTCTTGGTGCTGGCTGCCGACGCCCAGTTGGGGGCTGGTGCTGAGAGTTAAGGGGTTGGGGCGATCTGCAAAGGCATGCAGGCGTTGACCCTAGCCCCGTGGAGACCCAAGTGCGTGGTGGATTACCGTAGTGGGTAAATGATTACGGCTTGGGATAGAACCTGTATGCGGTTCGCGCTGTGTACAGTGTAGCCTGCCTTGAAGTGAAGGCGGTGGAGGTTCTCCTGAACTAAAACCGTTTTTGCAAAAGAGGCTAGAAAACGGAATGTATTATTGAGGAAAACTCCTAGACTGTTCCTGCGGGGAAGCCCTTTAGGGATTAAGGTACGGACTCAGTGGCAATCCAGTCTCATTGTTGGTGACACAATGAAATCGGTCTGAAAAGGAAACTGCCCGGCACGGTGACGTCCGGGTGACTGATTGGGAAAACCTGCTGGACCTTAAGCCGTAACGTTTACTTAAAGGGTTGCTCACCTACGGTTTTATGTTATAATTAATAAATGGGAGATTACATATTCTGCAAAAAGAGTTTGCATGCAAACTCTTTTCTTATCTCAGCAAAAAACAGCCCAAGCTCCCAGTAACAAACAAGGGGTGGCGGGATGGGGTCGGATGCACGCAATAAGTCGCAGGTGAGGTGGGCGGTGATTATCACCGCCTGGACGTTTGCGCTGGCCGTCTTTCTGGGTATGGTAACGCAGTATTTGTTTGCCGGCCTTAAGTCCATACTGCTTGCCACAGTTAATCTTGTAATTATTATTTTTGTCGGTATCCTATTTGATATGATCGGTATTGCAGCCACTGCCGCCGATGAAGTGCCCCTTTTGGCCAAGGCGGCAAAAAAAACGCCCGGTGCCAGGGAAGCGCTTTTTCTGATCCGCCATGCCGACCGCGTTTCCAACTTCTGTAACGATGTGGTGGGTGATATCGCCGGTATCATCAGCGGCAGCCTGGGCGCATTGCTTGTCCTGCGCCTGGTGGCGGGCGGATTTTTTCGCGAAAGCCCGCTTATCAGTATTTTTCTGACCGGGATAATTTCCGCTTTAACCGTGGGCGGTAAAGCTTTGGGCAAAACCTTCGCCATTGAGCGCTCCACTGAGATTATCCTGGGAGTTGCTTACTTACTGACAAAAATAGATGCCATTCTCCCGGGGAAAAGTATTTTCGGGACCGCCCTGCCGCGTAAGCGAAAGTGAGGTTACAATATGGAAAAATGGCTGCCGGCGATTCAGCAGCCGGCCGATTTAAAGAAGTTGAACCTGCAGCAGTTGAATGAACTGGCTTGTGAAATTCGTGCTTTTTTGCTGGAAAAAGTGGCGAAAACCGGCGGCCATTTGGCACCCAACCTGGGCGTGGTGGAACTGACCATCGCCCTGCATACTGTTTTTAACAGCCCGCGGGACCAGATTATCTGGGATGTGGGCCACCAGAGCTATGTCCATAAACTGCTCACAGGCCGCAGGGACGGCTTTGACACCCTGCGGCAGTTTGGCGGTATGAGCGGCTTTCCCAAAATGAGAGAAAGCGAGCATGACGTCTTCCAGACGGGACACAGTTCCACGTCCGTTTCCGCCGCCCTCGGCCTGGCCAAGGCACGCGACCTGCTGGGTGAAAAAAACCATATTATTGCCGTCATCGGCGACGGCTCCATGGGCGGCGGCATGGCTTTTGAAGCCCTCAATCATGCGGGGGAAATGAAAACAAACCTGATTGTCGTGCTGAATGACAATGAAATGTCCATCTCCCACAATGTGGGCGGGCTGGCGGCTTACCTGGGGCGCCTGCGCACCGACCCGAAATATTTCCGCCTGAAGGAAGACATTGAAGAGCTTTTGCGCCGCATCCCCGCCATCGGCGGCCGGGTGGTCAAGTCGGTGGAAAGGGTTAAAGATGCGATTAAAACATTAATTGTGCCGGGTATGCTGTTTGAAGAACTGGGATTTACCTACCTGGGGCCTTTGGACGGCCATAACCTGGAAAAAATGCTGGGCGTGCTGCGCGGAGCGAAAAAACTGCACGGCCCTGTTTTGGTCCATGTGCTGACAAAGAAAGGCAAGGGTTTTGACTGTGCGGAAAACAATCCGGATTTATATCACGGCATAGGTCCTTTTGATCCCGCGGACCCTCCGCTGCAGGCCGTCCGCAACAGCGTCCCTACCTACACGGAAGTTTTCAGCGACTCGCTTGTCGGCCTGGGGGAAAAGAATAAAAAAGTCATTGCCATTACCGCCGCCATGGCCGCCGGGACGGGCCTTGCCGCTTTTGCCGCCCGGTTCCCGGAGCGTTTTTTTGACGTGGGCATCGCGGAGCAGCATGCCGTTACTTTTGCCGCCGGCATGGCGCGCAAAGGTTTCCGCCCGGTGGTGGCAATCTATTCCACTTTTCTGCAGCGCGCCTACGATCAGATTGTGCATGACGTCTGCATGCAGGATTTGCCTGTCTTTTTTGCCCTGGACCGTGCCGGTGTGGTGGGCGAGGACGGGGAAACACACCAGGGAGTATTTGACCTGGCGTATTTGCGCCATATTCCCCGCATGTCCCTGATCGTGCCGCGGGATGAAAATATGTTGCAGCACGCCCTCCTGACCGGCCTTGCCCATGACGGGCCCTGTGCCGTCCGCTACCCGCGCGGCAGGGGGCTGGGCGTGCCCCTGGAAGAGCCGCGCAGGCTGCCCTGGGGCAGGGGAGAGCTGCTGCGCCCCGGACGGGACCTGACCATTCTGGCCGTGGGAACCATGGTCGCTCCCGCTCTGGAGGCGGCCGCCGCCCTGGAACGGCGGGG
>DUUE01000418.1 GCA_012841735.1 Bacillota bacterium
GGCTGCTTGCCGGGCTGGAAGGCGCCGTATCGGCTCTGCCCGCGCTGCCCCCGCTCTGGTGGGCCGTATACCTGGCGGGCCTTTACTGTTTTGCAAGCGGCCGCAGACTGAAGCCGCTGACGGGGAAAAAAGTCCTGGCCCTGCTGGCTGCCGGCAATATTCTGCTTTTTTCCGCCCTGCCCGGACAGGGCGGGGGAAAGCTTTCCCTTACTTTTCTGGATGTGGGGCAGGGAATGGCCATCCATCTTGCCACGCCGGCCGGCCGTCATGTGCTGATAGATGCCGGCAGCAACACCGACAAAAATGTGGGGGAGAACATCCTGCTGCCCTACCTGCGCCGGCAGCGGGCCAAGCGGGCCGAACTGATCATTCTCACCCACCCGCATACCGACCACTACAGCGGCATACCCGCCATCGCAGCCGCCCTGCCTGTGGGGGCCCTCCTCAATAACGGGCAGCATGAAGGGACGGAAACTTATGACCGGTTGCTTGACCTTTTGGCTGAGCGCAACGTTCCGGTGTATACAGTCACGGCAGGCTGGAAACTGTCCCTGGACGGCGTGCAAATCCGTTTTCTTTCCCCTCCCGCCGCTTACCTGCGTGGTACGGGAGACGATCTCAACAACAACTCCCTGGTTCTGCTGGTCAGCTATGGCGATTTCTCCTGCCTGGTGACAGGGGATGCGGAGGCGGCGGCCATGGCCGGAGTGGAGCGGGCATGGGAAGGTGGGCGGACAGTGCAGGTACTGCAGGTGCCGCATCATGGCAGCCGTGCAGCGCTTTCCGCCTCCTTTCTTGCCTGCACAGGAGCGGAGGCGGCCATCATTTCCGTGGGGAAGAACAATTTCGGCCACCCGCATGCGGAAACACTGGAACTGTTGTCAACAGCAGGTCTTTTGGTTTACCGGACCGATCTGCACGGTGCCGTCACTGTTACCAGTGACGGTAAAAGCTGGCACTGCCGCCCCTTTCTTGCCGGGACAGACTGACAAGGACCGGGAAAAATTTCATATCTTCCCCTTGCCTGGTTATAATAGCTAAAATGACAAAACAATTCGCAGGGGGGAGTTTTTTGCGCATTTTAATGTTTTCCTGGGAATACCCGCCCCGTATTGTGGGAGGGCTGGCGCGGCATGTGGCGGAATTAAGTGTTGCCCTGACGGAAAGCGGGGCGGCAGATGTGCATGTTATTACCATAGATGAGGATGCTTCTTCCCCGGACGAGGAGGTATGCGGGGGAGTACATGTCTGGCGTGTCAGGCCTTACCATCTGGTACCGCGGGATTTTATTTCCGGCATCCTGCAATATAACCTGGCCATGCTGGAAAAAACACTGTCCCTGTTCCTTGCCGGGCATGATTTTGATCTGATCCATGCGCATGACTGGCTGGTAGCGTATGCGGCCCGTGCCGTCAAACATGCCGTCCGCCGCCCGCTGGTTGCAACTATCCATGCCACGGAGTATGGCAGAAATCACGGTCTTTATACTGATGAGCAGCGTTATATCAGTGATGTGGAATGGTGGCTGACCTATGAAGCCTGGAAAGTTATCTGCTGCAGTACTTATATGTTTCATGAATTACAAAGAATCTTTCATCTGCCGGATGATAAAATAGCAGTTATTCCGAACGGTGTGGATGTGCGCCAGTTTGCAGCCGGTAGAATTGACGCGAAAATCCGGGAACGTTACGCGGCCCCCGATGAGAAAATTGTCTTTTTTGTCGGCCGCCTGGTCCGGGAAAAAGGTATCCATGTCTTGCTGGATGCCGCCCCGCAGGTTCTGGCTGCAGAACCGAAAGTGAAATTTATAGTGGCGGGCAAAGGGCCTGCCCTTGATGCACTGCGTCA
>DUUE01000174.1 GCA_012841735.1 Bacillota bacterium
ACACGGCGGCTCCTCCGCCCGTACTCCGGGGGCCAGCACTACCGTACACTCTCCCCGTGGCTCCACCCGGGCGAAATAACTGCTCACTTCCGCCAGCGTGCCGCGATGATACGTTTCATGCAGTTTTGTCAGCTCCCGCGCCACCACCGCCTGCCTGGTGCCGTCAGCTGCCGCCAGTGCAGCCAGCGTCCGGCGCAGGCGATGCGGCGCTTCATAAAAAATGACCGTTTTGTCCTCTGCCAGAATTTTGGCGAGGACTGTCTTTTTCTGCGGGCCGCGCGGCGGCAGGAAACCGTAAAAAACAAAGGGCACAGCGGGCAGGCCTGACGCGGACAGGGCGGTGACAGCCGCCACGGGGCCGGGCAGGGCGATAACAGTAAGCTGCTCCGCCACAGCCTGTTTTACCAGCTCTTCCCCCGGATCGGCAATGGCCGGTGTCCCTGCATCGCTGACAAGGGCAATCGTTTCGCCGGCATGCAGCCACTGTAAAAGCTTGGGCGTTTTTTGCTTCCTGTTATGCTCATGATAACTGACAAGCGGAGTATGAATGCCGTAATGGCTTAAAAGCTTGCGCGTCTGTCTCGTATCTTCCGCCGCTATTTTATCCGCCTCCCGCAGGATACGCAGGACACGCAGCGTTATATCTTCCAGATTCCCCAAAGGGGTGGGACAAAGATATAAAGTTCCTTTTTTCATTACGCACCTCGCCGGCAGCATTGCAATACATAGAAAAAGCACAGGACACAAACACTAAAAACCGCAGTACGAATAAAAGGAGCGGCTTATGAACCGACAAACACCACCACAACCCTTGTTTGGCTTTACCGGCACCAACGGCAAAACTGCCGCCGTCCTGCTGACAGGCTTCATCCTTTCCCGCTGCGGTCTCTCCCCCGCTGTGCTTGACACCTGGAAGGGAAATATTTCTTTTGCCCGTTTCCAGCGGCAGGCGGCGACAGACAAAAACGACTGTCTGCTCGTGGAAGTTCCGGTTGACGCCCTGCGGCTGAGACACATCTCCGGGGAGAGCTTTGCCGGTGCGGCCCTGACCAACCTTTCCCTTGATCATTTAAAGTCCTGCCGGACACAAAAACAGTATACGGCCATCAAAGCCGCCTTTTTTGCCCGGCTGCCGGCAGGAGCAAAAGTATTCGTCAATGCGGATGACCCGCAGTCATTGTCCCTGGCGGAAGAAGGACATGTGGAATACCTGACATATGCAGTCCGTTACCCCAACGCCATGATTGTGGCCGGCAACCTGCAGCGCAAAAACATGGGTTACACTTTCGACCTTACAGTCAAAGCGGACTTTTCCGGATTTGGCGGGGTAACCGTTGCTCCCGGTTCCGCTCCTGTCCGCCTGCGGCTGACAGGGCTGCATAATGTTGCCAACGCCCTGCTGGCGGCGGCCGTGTCCCTCCTGTTTGTGCCCGATGTGGAGGCAGTGGCCCGGGCTTTATCCGCTTTTCCCGGCATGCGGAGAAATATGGAAATCATTCGCTTTAACGGCTTTACGGTTGTGGATGATGCCGCCACCAACCCCGCCGCCCTTGCTGCGGCACTCACGGCCGCCGACACGCTGCCCGCCGCAAGAATTCTGCTTTTGCACGGGATGTACGGAGGCGGGGGGCAGGTATTAAACCGGTGCAATGCACTTGAGCTGGCAGCCTGGAAGAAAAAACATTCCGGCAGCCGGCTTTTTGTCACGCGCAGTATGTATCGCTGCAGGAAAAAACACCAGGTGCACCTGCATGAGGAAAAAGCATTTCTGACGGCACTGCAGGACACGGGAACAGAATTTGCCTATTTTCCCGATCTGCCCGATGCCGTGGAGAGCCTGTTGTCTCATGCCGCCCCGGGCGATCTGCTGCTCTTGCTTGGCGGCCCTGTCCTAAACCGTGCGCAGGAATTGCTTTTGCACGCAGCGGGCGGCAGTCTTTTTCACCCCGCCGCAGGGCGACAGGCAGAAAGTGATGCCCAGGCACTTTTGCCCAATCCTACCTGATCAGGACAGGTCATCTTTCAGCTCGTCTTCAAGAATAATTTCATTGTCAAGCGTTTCTTTTTCCCCGCGGACAATTTCATAAGCATCAGATTCGTAGCGGAGGCAGCACATCAGGCGGCCGCAGACACCTGAAATCTTTGTCGGGTTAAGGGACAGGTTCTGGTCCTTGGCCATCCTGATGGAAACGGGCTCAAACTCCCCGAGAAATGTGTGACAGCACAGTACACGGCCGCACGGACCCAGACCGCCGATCATTTTCGCTTCATCACGGACCCCGATCTGTCTTAATTCAATCCGCGTGCGGAAAATGGCGGCCAGATCCTTGACCAGTTCCCGGAAATCCACCCTTCCTTCCGAAGTAAAATAAAAAATAACTTTGGAGCGGTCAAAGGTGTATTCAACATCCACCAGTTTCATATCCAGGCCGTGCTCGCCAATCTTCTGCAGGCAGATCTCAAAAGCCTCTTCTTCTTTCTGCCTGTTTTCCAGGATCTGCTGGCAGTCTTCTTCGCCGGCAATCCGGATCACCTTTTTCAGCGGCTGGACAACTTCCTCATCCGGTACCATGCGGGGTGCAACCACCACTTCGCCGAATTCCTGTCCACGGGATGTCTCAACTATGGCAAAGCTGCCCGCCGGCAGCTCCAGTTCTTCCGGGTCAAAATAATAGATTTTCCCCGCTTTTTTAAAGCGGATCCCCACAACTTTCTGCATGGGCAATAACCTCCTTCAGGTCTCTCAGCGCTTTTTCCAGCAGCAGGCGGGTATTGACCGGCCTTGCCAGGTCCGCCTGCAGCCCAAGCAACAGCTGCAGCGCACGGCGGCAGGCTGCCGGTGGCCACTTGTCTGCAAGCTGTGCAAGCAATTCCCTGTCGCCTCCGGACAGCATCATGCCGTCATGAGTGACAGTATGCAACAGTAACAGATCTCGTAAAACCAGGGTGACAGTATCAAGCAGCGCAGGAAGGTTCTCTTCCTCCGCCAGTTGGGCGGCAAGTCCGCTGATGGCGGCAAGTCCCGGCAGCCCGGCCAGGAAAGCGGCAGCTTTTTTAGCTTGTGCCGTCCTGCTTGTTTTATCCGCAAGCTGCAGCATGAGCCCCGGTATCCCTTCCGCCCACAGCAGGATTTCCCGGGCTGTGTCGGCGGCGGCCTCCAGGCCGTGGTACCGTAAAAATTCAACCGTACTGTCCTGATCCAGCCGGCCTACAGGATAATGCTGACAGCGGGAACAGACAGTCTCCGGCAAATCTCCCGGCCGGGACGCCAGCAGGATAATTACTGTGCCTGCAGGTGGTTCTTCCAGCACTTTCAGCAGGCTGTTGGCCGCTTCCAGTGTCATGGTGTCGGCCTGCTCAATGATAAAAACCTGGAACTTTCCCTGTCGCGGCTTCAGGTGGGCATATTTTTTCACTGCCCTGATCTGATCCAGCTTGACAGATTTTCCTTCCGGGCCGAGCCAGTGAATATCAGGATGGTTTCTTTTCCCGGCCGCCAGGCAGGAAGGGCAGCTGCCGCAGCCGGCAAGCTCCGGATACAGGCAGTTCAGAGCGGCAGCAAGGGCGCCCGCCACAGTTTTTTTGCCGATTCCTTCCGGGCCGGAAAACAGGTAGGCATGAGTTGTTTTCCCCTGGCGGACAGCTTCCTGCAGGGTATGCACCAGTTCTCTGCGACCAAAGATTGCATCCCAAACCATCAATTTCCCTCATTTACCCGTTATTATACACCAGAGTGGCATTTATTTCCGCAATTTTTTCAGCAGCGGGGCAAAATCCTCCCAGATGCGGGCAAAAAGTTCATCCGGAGGCAGGGTGGCGTCGAGCACACGAATTCTTGCCGGATACAACTGTGCCAACTGCAGAAAGCCGTCACGCACCCTGCGATGGTAGGCAAGGGGTTTTTGTTCCACCCGGTCGGCGGGGGTCTCTCCCTTTCTTACCTGCCCCATCTCCGGCTGCAAATCAAGAATATATGTCCTGTCCGGCATACATCCCCGGACGGCCCGGCGGTTGATAGCCAGGACAAAATCAAAATCAAGACCGCCTCCGGCCGCCTGGTAAGCCAGGCTGGAATCAAGAAAACGGTCACAGATTACAAGTTTCCCGCCTGCAAGGGCGGGGGCGATTACTTCATGCACCAGCTGCGTGCGGGAGGCGGCATACAAAAAAGCCTCCGCCAGTGCAGTCATGGTGCGGAAACGGGGGTCCAGCAGGATGGCGCGGATTGCATCTCCCGTTTCCGTGCCCCCCGGTTCCCTGGTGGTTATTGTTTCAATCCCCAGAATTTGTGCCTGCTCTGCCAGGCGCCTGATCTGCGTGCTTTTACCCGCACCGTCCAAGCCTTCCAGCGTTACGAATAAACCATTTCTCATTATTTTACACCTCGGCAATTATCCGGACCAGCCCCTGTTCGTCAACTCCATGGACAATAACACCGGCACTGCGCGCCGCCAACAGGTATTCAACCACGGCAGGGGTGATTTCCTCCCCCGGGTAAACCAGCGGGACTCCCGGGGGGTAGCAGACAAGGGGTGCGGCGGCGGCACAGCCTGCCGCGTCCGGCAACGCCGCCGCCGCAGAAGGGAGAAACCATGCTTCCCGCGGTGTGTACCGGACAGGTGGCAGGCCGGGCGGCGGCGGCAAATACATATTGAATGCCCTTACAGGCGGCATGGCCTGCAGGCAGGCAGCCACCTTTTCCGTCCAGTCCGGGTTGTAACCCGGCCCCACAACAGCAAGAACGGCATGGGACTGTATTAATTCCGTCTCGATGTTACAGGTGGCAAGTAAATTACCCAAGGCTAGCCCGTCTATTCCCGCCCGGGCAGTCAGAATAGTAATGCGTGTTTCATCCAGGGCAAAACCCAGTTGTTTTGCTTCCTCCGCCGTAAGCAGCGGGAATTTTGCCGCCAGCACCCGCCGCAATGTGCGCGCCTGTGCCAGCATTTCCCGCACCACATTTTCCCCGCTGAGGGCCATTCTCCGCCTGACGGCATCCAGGCTGGCCAACAGCGGGTAAGGGGGACTGGTAGTCTGTACCGCCTGCAGCGCATCCCGCAGGCGCCGGCGGTCAACACGGCTGCTGTGGCAGTGCAGTACTGCACCCGGGGTTAGGGCGCCAAGCGTTTTATGCCAGCTCTGCACACACAAATCGCAAAACGGGCCGGCCGGCTGCGGCAGCCCGGAAGAAAATCTGAAATGGGCACCGTGTGCCTCATCCACCAGTAAAAAAACCCCGGTTTCCCTGGCCATGCCGGCAATGGCTGCCAGATCCGCAGCAACACCGTTATAACCGGGGCTGGTCAGGTAAAGCGCCTTTGCCCGGGGATAGCGCACAAGTCCCTCCCGGACTGCCTGCGGCGTTACATTCAGCAGCAGCCCGTCCCTGCTTTCCACCGGGAGATAGCGGGGGACGGCGCCGGTAAAGACAAGCGCATCCGCAAGCGACTTGTGGGCATTGCGGCCCACAAGCACTTCATCTCCGGGGTTACAGACGGCGGCCAGCATGGCCCGCACCCCGGCGCTGGCGCCGCCGGCAAGAAAATAAGCGGCCTCCGCCTGCCACAGCTCCGCCGCCAGCTGCTGCGCGGCGGCAATAATGCCGGTAGGATGAAACAAATCATCATAACCCGGCAGTTCCGTCAGGTCATAGTGCGCATATGAACCAAAAGCCTCCCGCACATCAGCCGGCAGGCCTGCTCCGCCACCGTGCGCCGGCACGTGCAACCAGACATGGTCCTCCTGCCGGCGCCTGTACAAATACTCCCAGAGAGGAGCTTGTGACTGCTTCATCATGTTTTTTTATCTTCCACATAAAAAAGAAATACCCTGCCTGAAGGGCGGGTGAAAAAGTAGTATGCCGCACTTGCGGCCAACTCCCAAAGCACGTCTGCATCACGGCAGGAGCGGCTCTGCTGCTACGGGCAGCACCTGTCTGATTTTTTCCACAAAAAACAGATACCTGGGGTCGTCCGCAGTCAGCAGCAGCAACTCCTGCTCGCAGGTCCGGCAGAGAAAGGATGTAAAAACACGCAGGCTGCCTGCTGCGGGGCGGCCGCAGACAAAACATTTTTCCATTGGCTTCTTTCCTTTCTTCCGGTGCAGTAACCTGTAGCATGTACGCCCAGTGGCATTAATATACTATGCCGCCTCCCGGTCCGCTGCCACCCCGGTCGTTCCCGGGCAGGAGTCTGCGCCGTCCAGGCAGGCTGCATGCTGCTTTGCCGCTTAAGAGATGCTGTAATTGGGTGCTTCCTTGGTAATATGCACGTCATGGGGGTGGCTTTCCCGCAGCGACGCGCTGCTGATACGCATAAACTGGCTTTTTGTTTTCAGTTCTTCAATGGTGGCAACACCGCAGTAACCCATGCCGGCGCGCAGGCCGCCAATAAGCTGATAAACTGTGTCGCCCACAGTGCCCCGGTAGGGAACCCGGCCTTCTATGCCTTCAGGTACCAGTTTGCTTTCGTTCTCCTGGAAGTAGCGGTCTCTGCTGCCTTCTTTCATGGCCGAAAGAGATCCCATGCCGCGGTAGACCTTATAACTGCGCCCCTGGTAAATTTCAATATCCCCGGGGCTTTCCTCCGTGCCGGCAAAAAGACTGCCGATCATGACCACATCGGCACCGGCACCGATAGCTTTGGTAATATCGCCGGAATATTTGATGCCGCCGTCGGCAATAATGGGGATACCGTAAGGGGCGGCCGCCTCCGCTGCTTCAAAGATAGCCGTGATTTGCGGTACACCGATACCGGCCACCACCCGGGTTGTACAGATGGAGCCGGGCCCCACACCTACTTTGACCGCGTCTGCTCCCGCTTCAATCAGGTCTTTTGTCCCTTCTCCCGTCGCCACATTGCCGGCCACAATTTCCACCTGTGGAAAAGCGCTTTTCAGCTTTTCCACCATCTGCAGAACATTGACCGAATGGCCGTGGGCAGTGTCAACCACAATCACGTCCACACCGGCTTCCACCAGGGCACGGGCCCTGTCCATGGTATCCTGCGCAATCCCGACAGCAGCCGCCGACAACAGGCGGCCGTTGGCGTCCTTGGCCGAACGGGGATACTGGATGGCCTTTTCAATATCTTTGATGGTAATGAGGCCTTTCAGCATGAAGTTCTCATCCACAATGGGCAGTTTTTCCACTTTATGCTTTTGCAGAATTTCCTGCGCCTGGGCCAGCGTTGTCCCCACCGGCGCCGTTATAAGCTTGTCCTTTGTCATAACATCCTTGATTTTACGGCTGTAATTAGTTTCAAAACGCAGGTCACGGTTGGTAATAATCCCGACCAGGCGGCCGTTCGTAGTGATGGGAACTCCTGAAATACGGTAGCGTGCCATTAAAGCCGCTGCATCGTTAATGGTATGCTCCGGTGACAGGTGGAACGGATTGGTAATGACTCCGTGCTCGGAACGCTTAACCTTGTCCACTTCCGAAGCCTGCTCTGCAATGGACATATTTTTGTGGATCACACCGATCCCGCCCTCACGGGCTATGGCTATGGCCATCCTGCTTTCCGTCACCGTATCCATGCCGGCACTCATCAGCGGTATATTCAGTTTTATTTTGCGTGTCAGTCTTGTTGTCACATCAACTTCCGACGGGAGAACACGTGATTTTGCCGGAATAAGCAGCACATCGTCAAAAGTAATCCCTTCGCCCTTAAATTTCTGCGAAAGCATCTTGCCACCACCTTTTTGATTTGAGAAAAGCGTGCCCTGCCGATTCTCCGAAAGCACGCTTGACGCCGCCTAAGGTGCGGTTAAACCGTCGTCCTGTAATTTCCTTGCAGTATAACAAAAAAAGGGACCAGTGTCAACTGTCCCTTTCTTCCAGCCATTGTAAAAAAATCTCCGTTTCACCTTCCGTAAAAAGGGGGAGGCCTTGCCGCCGCAGCAAAGCGGCGGTCACACCGTCTCCTGCCCTTGTTTTTCCGGAAAAGGTACCGTCGTAAATACTGCCGCAACCGCAGGACGGGCTGCGTGCTTTCAGCAGTGCGCCCTGCACGGACAGCAGGCCGGCAAGGCGCAATGTTTCCTGTGCACCCAGGCAAAAGGCCCGGGTAACATCTTCCCCGTCCGCCGTCATCACGGCGGCGGTGCCGGATAAAACGGCATGGCCGTCACCGCCCCGGATTTCCGCAGGCCGGCGCGGTGTGGGCAGCCCTCCCAGCTGCTCGGGACAACAGGGAATTAATGCGGCCTTCGCCGGCAGGTCGCTGAGCTGCTGCAGGCAGTTATGCCCGCCGTCATATTTTGTCCGCAGGCCAAGCAGGCAGGCGGAAACAAGAACGCGCTTTTTCACTGGGTTACACCGTCCAGCATTTCAGTCTCATCGCCCCCCACAATGGTGAGAACGAGCCTGTTGGGAAGGCAGACGATGGCATCTCCGGGGTGTCCCACCCAGCCCACATGGGAACAGATTCCCTGGGGGCACAGTTCTTTGGACATGGGCAGCATTCTGACCCTGCCGTTTTCAATTTCCACTTTCGCCTCTCCGCCGGGAAGTTCAAGCGCAAAAACTTCCTTCATATCATCAGCAAGCGGCAACTCATGCAACAGTTTGCCGTCCCGCTCTATCACAAGCATCCTGCTGCCCGCCGCTGCCGGCAGTGCTTTTAACCCCCAGAGGATAAGAGCGGCCGCCAGGACAAGAGCTACAACAAGCAAATCGCCTTTTTTCCAGTTCATTGCCATCAACTGCTTTCTGTTTCAACTGGTCCGCACCTATTGTAACATAATATCGCTGCGCCCGAAACCCCCATTTGTCCGGCAGAGCAGGCACGCCGCAAGTGACAGGACGGCTTGCCCGCCCGCATGCCCCGACACTATCCTCTGCGAAGAACAGCACCCTTATGCACTCCCGTGCGGCTAGCCAAGAATTTTCTGCACCACAATTAACATTACCAGGCCCGGCAGCCCCATAAACCCTACAATGAGAGAAGTAGCCGCATTAATACCCAGGGCAAGGCCGAAAAAGCCCGCTGCCAGGTTAAAAACAAACAGTACTACCGCTCCCGCCGCCCCTGTCAGCAGTACACGCAGGAGCAGCCTGGCAGGTGCGGCCAGCAGGCGGAGCAGGTAGTAAAGAACAAATAGTCCGAAGATCACGGCAATTACCGTATTTACCCCGATCTCAGGCATAAAATCCCCTTCTTTCCTGTAAACCTTCCAGTGTTACCGGTATCTGATACCCCGATAACTGCGCTTCCCGCAACAACAAGACAAACTTTCTTTCCACTGTGGTAAGCATGCTGATGGCCAAGTCAATCTGTTCCTGCCCGCTGGCCATGTTAAAATAATTGTAGGCAGCCTGCCAATCCCGGCAGACTTCATCCAATTTGGCCAAAAATGTTTTCTCCTCCGCCTCCTGCGGCAGGCACCCGGTTTTTGACAGCTTGGACACTGTCTTTTGCCAAAATTGCACTAATGGCACCTTTACCCGGCTCACCTTCAACCCCCCTCCGGCAGGCCTGTACTACAACATATATGTAGCCCGGCCCGCCGGTATGACGGGCAGACAAAAAAACATGGCTGCCCGGGAATTTTTATCAACCGGGGTAACGATTGACTGTAATGCATCTTTAAAGCTCAGGGCAGGAGATACGATTTTTACCAACCTTTACAATCCCATGTTTACTTTATTATCGGATGATGTGGGAGAACACGATTTGCTTCATCCCTGTTGCAGGCCGGAAATGTATGAGTTTTTCTATCATAATGGAGCAGGGCATCCCAACTGCCTTGAAAATATTAACGGATGCTTAAACAAGCAATATCCTGTCATTCATCCCGTTAATTTATTCATGCGGACAATCATAAACCCCGACGGCAGTATATCTGTTGAACAGCCGCTTTCCCAGCCCGGGGATAAAGTGGTTTTGAGGGCGGAAATGGATGTCCGGCTTGGCATTGCCGCTTGCAGCGTCTCCGAAAGTAAGTGTAATGGAGGCAAATGCTCTCCTATAAAAATTATAATTGAACCATAGAATTAAGAAATAATAAATAACCTTGGGCCTTTACTTTTGCCACACGAGTAAATATCGCCCAAAAACAATCTTCCGGTTTTTGCTGCAGGCAAACCAAAAACCATAGTTCCGAGGCCTTCCTGAGGCCTTTTCCCTATGGTTTTCTCCAACAGCTTTATTTGTTTCATCCCGGGCATTTCCTACAGTTCGCGGCGTCCTTCCAGGGCACGGGAGAGGGTAACATCATCCGCATATTCCAGGTCCCCGCCCACAGGCAGCCCGTGTGCCAGCCGGGTGACGCGGATACCCAGCGGTTTGATGACACGGGCCAAATAAAGTGCCGTGGCCTCGCCTTCCACATTTGGGTTTGTGGCCAGAATTACCTCTTTTACCCGGCCTTTCTGCAACCGTTGCAGCAGCTCACGGACACGCAGCTGTTCCGGTCCCACCCCGTCAATGGGTGAAATGGCACCGCCCAGAACGTGATAATACCCTTTATATTCACGCATGCGCTCCATGGCTATGATATCCCGCGGGTCCTGGACAACACACAGAAGGCGGCTGTCCCGGCGCTGGTCGCGGCAGACCGTACACAATTCCCCGTCGCTGAAATTGCCGCAGTTACGGCAGTAGCGTGTTTTGTCCCTGGCATCAACCAGGGCGCGGGCCATACTGACCACTTCTTCCCGGGGCAGCGTCAGCACAAACAAAGCCAGGCGCTGCGCCGTCTTGGGACCGACTCCCGGCAGTTTCCGGAAAGCTTCAATCAGCCGGGCAATGGATTCAGGGTAAAACACTTTCTCCTCCGCCGGCCTACAGCAGTCCCGGAGGCAGGTTCAGGCCGCCGGTCAGTTTTTTCATTTCCGTCATGGTCATTTCGTCCACTTTCCGCAGGGCTTCGTTGACAGCGGCAATGATCATGTCTTGCAACATTTCCGTATCCTCAGGGTCAACAGCCCCCGGATCGATTTCCAGCGCAACCAGCTCTTTCCTGCCGCTTACTTCCACCCTGACCGCCCCGCCGCCGCTTGTAGCCTCAACTGTCCGTTGCTGCAACTCCTCCTGCATCTTGGCCATTTCTTTTTGCATTTTTTGAATCTGTCTCATCATATTTCCCATGTTACCGTACATAATCTGCCTCCTCATATTTTTCCGGATTCGTCTATTAACTGTCCGTCAAAAATTTCCAGGGCTGAATGGATGATTTCCTCGGGATCCTGCCTTGGCGTTGCAGTCTGCCCGGAATCCCCCTGCACCAGACAGCGTATTTTTGGCCGCACTCCGGTCCGGCGCTCTACCGCCTGCTGCAATACTTTTATATTTTCCGCTTCCTGCATCATATCACAGTGAAACTGAGAGGAAAAACAGATCTCCAGCACATTATCTTTGCCTGATCCCGGTTCCGCCGCAAGCAGGACCGCATGTGTCTTCACGCTTGCCTGCTTGACGTCTTCCAGAATCCGTGGCCATAGTTTCAGTACTTTACTGCCGAAGTCGGCCGCAGACTGCCCCTGCCGGACTGTTTTGCCCGCCTCCCGTCCCGTATAAGCTGCGGCTTGCTCCCGGACCGCCGGCAGCAGCTCCTCTGTCCGGTTCTGGATGTGGGAAGGCGCCTCCCGGCCGGGCGGGACAAACATATTGAAAAGGGCCAGTTCCCACGACAGGCGGGGCCTTTGGGTCCAGCGCAGTTCACCGCGCAGTTCATGCAGGATACTTAAAATGCGCCCGATTTCAGCCAGGCCCAATGCTGCGGCCTGGCGTTTAAGGTTGCCGACCCAGTTTTGAGCCACCCCGAGTTGTTGTGCCTCCTGCCCGCAGGCTGCAACTACCATCAGGTCACGGTAATAGGCAATAGCCTGCTGGGTAAAATGCGCAAAGTCTTTGCCGGAAGCAGCCACATCCTGCAGTATAAGCAACGCTTCAGCCAGGTTGTCCTGCAAAAGGGCATCCGTCAGGTGGGAAAAAACATCCCGGCTTACCGCACCCAGGACGGACAAAACATCCTCAACGGTAACCGCTCCCGAGGTATATGCCAGGACCTGTTCCAGGAGAGACAACCCATCCCGCAGGCTGCCGGCGGCTTCTTCGGCCAAAAGCTGCAGTGCATCTTCCCCGCATTCCCGGCCGTTGGCCGTCAACACTTCCCGCAGGCGTTCCCTGATGGCCTCCGGGGGTATCAGACGGAAATCAAGGCGCTGGCAGCGGGAAATAATTGTCACCGGCAGTTTATGCGGTTCCGTGGTTGCCAGGATAAACAACGCCTGCCCCGGCGGCTCTTCCAGCGTTTTGAGCAGGGCATTGCACGCCTCCATGGTCAGCATATGCACCTCGTCAATAATATAAACCTTCCGGCGCACTTCCACAGGGGCGTAACGGACTTTTTCCCGCAGCTCGCGGATTTCATCAATACCGCGGTTTGAAGCTGCATCTATTTCCAGCACGTCAATCACGCGCCCTTCCTGAATACCGGTGCAGGCAGGACAGACATTGCACGGTTCCCGGGCGGGACCGCGCTCGCAGTTTACAGCCTTGGCCAGGATTTTGGCGGCGCTTGTCTTGCCCGTACCGCGTGAGCCGCAGAATAAATACGCATGTGCCACACGGCCCTGTTCCAGCGCATTCTGTAAAGTCTGGATCACATGCTCCTGTCCTGCAAATTCTGCAAATGTCTGTGGGCGCCACTGCCTGTATAACGCCTGATATGCCATAAAACCACCCAAATCATCGGCTTTATAGCGTAAATTCCCTGTCAGGGTGCAAAATCCTTTTCCCCTGCCCTGTTTTTCCGGGAACACTTACGCACAATCTTATTTTAGCATTAACGAGCGCGGCAAACAATGTCAGCCTGTAAATGGATAGTGTCAAGCCACTTTAGGTTTTGGGAGAGCCTCACATCACTCACACTACGTTAGGTTCATTTAATATTTTCAAAACAGATCGAGTGAAGTTGCTCCCACCTTTGAAAAGTGGCACATTGTTGA
>DUUE01000241.1 GCA_012841735.1 Bacillota bacterium
CCCCTTTGCTCTCTTTTACCCGCTCAAACCACCTGAACCTTTTGTCCCGGGGATCGCTCCCCGGTTTTGTGAGTTCGTTAACGGTCGTGGCAACCGGGAGGCACCCGCCGAATGTTTCGATTAACCTCCACCTCGTCAACACGTACAAGACGTGTTCCGGCGCTTCTACACCTATTTGCCGGGCCTGACATTGTTTCTTTCTCCTTCCTGCCGTTTTTCACCTCCTGTAAGCTATGACAGCAGTATTTCCGTATTAAGCGGATTTTTTGGTTCTGTTCCTGCTTTTTCACCCCCTTTTAATGACTTTAGTAGTATAGCACACACGGGCAAGCTTGACAATGTGCACGGAAGCAGGAATAATTATGAAAGGCAAAGACCCGACGCACGCCGGCGATATAAACAACTTACCTGTAGGAATTCACCTGTCCGCAGAGAATATAATAACTTTAACTGCCCGGGAGCTGGCCGTGATAATACCGCAGGAGCCCGGCATAAACGGCCCACGCCAGCCTGGACTGGTATGTGCGGTCAGTTAAAAGGCGGGCTTCCTCCGCATTGGAAAGGAAACCGCATTCCACCAGCACGGCCGGGCACTCCGCCTCATTCAGCACATAGTAGTTGCCGGGTTTCACCGCCCTGTCAGTATTGGCCAGGATGCGCCTCAGCTCCTCCTGAATTGTCTCGGCAATAACTTTTGAATTTCCCTCGCCTGCTTTGTGAAAAACCTGTGCCCCCCGCCAGACGGGGGAGGTTATGGAATTGACATGAATGCTTAACAGCAGGTCCGGCCGGGCGCCGTTAATGACCCGCATTCTGTTTTTCATATCCTGCTGTTTTTTGGGCCCGGCTGCGGGCAGCAGCAAATCACGGTCCGTTTCCCTGGTCATCACCACGCGCGCACCGGCCGACTGCAGGTAAGCCCGCAAAAACAAGGATATTTCCAGTGCCACATCTTTCTCGGCAATCCCGTTGCGCATCACACCCGGGTCATAGCCGCCATGTCCGGGATCAATGGCAAATACTTTCCCGGACAAAAGCAGTCCCGTCTGCAGGGCAGGCTGTGTGCCTGCCAGGCGCTGCCTGGCCACTGGAAGCAGGATGAGTATCAGGAGATAGAATACCAGTATAAAATAAAGACGCCGCTTCAACCCGGGAGCGGCCAGAAAAATTATACGCACACGGATCCCCCCTCCATATGCATATGCCAAAGAAGGATCCCATATGAAAAGAGGCGCTTATGAAAAACAACAAGTATTTACAACTGTTTATTACTTTTTTTAAAATCGGAGCCACAACATTCGGCGGCGGCTATGCCATGCTGCCGATTATCAGAAGGGAAGTGGTGACAGGTCACGGCTGGCTGGAAGACGAGGAATTTCTTGACGCCCTGGCGGTTGCCCAGTCGCTGCCGGGGGCTGTAGCCGTCAATACAGCCATTTTTATCGGTCATAAAGTCGGCGGCATCAGTGGCGCCGTCGTTGCCATGCTGGGTGCCGTCCTGCCTTCCTTTATCGTCATCCTTGCCATTGCCATGTTTTTTGCCCGCTTTACGGAAAACAGGTTTGTAGCCGCCGCCTTCAGCGGCATTCGCCCGGCTGTTGCCGCCCTCATTGCCGCCGCTGTCTTCAAACTGGGCAAAACTGTTTTTAAAAAAAGGCAGGGTGTGATCCTCGGGGGCATTTTCTTTATCCTGGCTGCCGTCTTTAAACTCCATGCCATGCTGCTGATCGCCGCCGGCGCTGCCGCAGGTCTTTTACTTCACAGCCGCACCGGCAGGAAAGCAAACAAAGGAGATACACCATGATCTTGCTAAAACTGTTTTTTGCCTTTTTTAAAATCGGTATTTTCAGCATTGGCGGCGGTTATGTCATGCTGCCGCTGATTGAAAAGGAAATCATCACCAACCACGGTTGGCTGACTGTGGCGGAATTTGTCGATATCGTGGCAATTGCGGAAATGACGCCCGGTCCCATTGCCATCAACAGCGCCACCTATATCGGCTACCGCACCGCCGGTTTTTTCGGGTCGGCAGCAGCCACCGCCGGTGTGGTAATGCCCTCCCTCCTGCTTGTGCTGCTGGCAGCGTCCATCCTGAAGCGTTTTTACCAGAATGAATGGGTCCAGGCCGGTTTTGGCGGCCTGCGCCCGGCTGTGGTCGCTCTGATCACCGGCGCCGCCATTTTTATCGGCCGGACAGCCGTCACAGATCTTGCCGCCGCAATAATTGCCGCCGGCGCCCTGCTGCTTTTGCTGAAAACGCGGCTGCACCCCATCCTGGTGCTGGTACTGGCCGCACTTGGCGGCATCATTATTTACCTCTGAAAACGTGCCCGCTGCAGGCACGTTTGTTCGCGCCTTTTACCTGCAGCCTGTGCTTCCTGTTCCGCACTGGTCCGTCCTGTAGGCGGCAGATCCCACAAAAAACAGGCATATGACACCTCTCTCTCCGAAGAATTAGTTTGCTTTTTCTGCCGCCTGCGGTGTATAATAACCTTACCCACTGTATTTTCTTCCATCGGGGCTTGTAAATCTGGTTCTCCTTTGTCTGGTGTCAGATTTCTCACAGGTATTCCGGGATCGGGGAAATCAGGGGCCATTACAAAGGAGGTTTTTTCATGTACGAAGACAAAACATTAGTCTGCCGTGACTGCAAACAGGAGTTTGTATTTACAGCCGGTGAACAGGAGTTTTACGCAGAGAAAGGGTTTGAAAACGAACCGGCCCGCTGCCCTGCCTGCCGTGCTGCACGCAAGCAGCGCAACGGTGAACGCCGCATGTACAAAGTCATTTGTTCCGCCTGCGGCATTGAAACGGAAGTGCCTTTCAACCCTTCCCTCGACCGCCCTGTTTACTGCCGTTCCTGCTACCAAAACAGGAGCCAGGATTAAAACCGGTCAGGCTGGAACTACCTGAACTTTCCAGGCAGCCAGAAAACTCTCCCGTCCTTCCGGACAGGAGAGTTTCTTCTTCGGGGGCGGGCAGGAGCTTCTGCCTGCTTTATGCCAGGGCGGAAATAACGGTGGCCGGGGAATCGTGTGTATAGGGACTGCGTCTGAAATCACCGTAGCTTGCAATGCCGCTGAAGCCGGCGGCACGCAGGCACTGCTCCAGGTCTTTCCGGCGGAGGGGCAGCAGGTTAATGGTATGCTCAAAAACATCAGCCGCCCCGTCATCTGTTTTTATCTCCAATCGGGAATAAAAATGCAGCAATTCTGTGGAAACAGGCCTGTAAATACGGATAAAGCGCAATTTCTCCCTTTCAATTACAGGCAGGGGTGTATCCCCACGGTCCAGGATGCGGTCAAAATTTACTGTCTGGAAAACGGCAGCGCCACCCGGGCGCAGTGTCTCCCGCATGGCGGTCACAGCCTGTCTGAGTTCGTCCTCCGCGGTAAGGTGGGCCAGGGAGTTGCCAATACAGAACAGGCCGTCGAATGTAATCCCAAAAGTTCCGGGTTCCCGCATGTCACCGGCGGCAAAGCGGACAGGAAGCCCAAGCCGCGCCGCTTTTCTTTGAGCCTGTCCGATCATTTCCGCCGACAGGTCCGTCCCCCAGGCAGCAAAGCCTTTTTCCGCCAGGGCAAGTGCATATGTCCCCGTCCCGCAGGCCACATCCAAGATGGTACGTGCCTTAACCCGGGTAAATTCTTCCGTCAGAAAGGTGACTTTGGCTGCTTCCAGCGGGAAAATCAGGTCATAATACCTGGCCAATGTTTCATAGAACATAAAGCGGCACCTCTTTCTGCATGCAGTAAATTTTTTCGCTTTTTGTTCACCGACAACAGGATTTCTCTGTCGCCGGCAGAAGTCCATACCAAAAGCATGTCAGCTGATAAAGGAGGGATTTGTGTGAAGGACCGTCCCAACATCATGTTTGCCCTTGTCGTGATTGCCGTTGGTGTCGTTTTACTGCTGAACAATTTAGGTCAGACAGATATAAACATTTTCGCTTACTGGCCGCTCCTGATAATTATCTGGGGGCTGCAGTCCCTGCTGACGGGCAGCCGCAATGCGGGAGCCATTGGTCTTTCTCTTTTTATCATTATTCTGGGCGTGGTCCTGCAGGCACGAAGCCTTGGTTTTCTCACCATTAATATCGTCAGGATTCTGGAAATCTTTTTCCCGCTCTTCCTCATTATTATCGGCATTAGCCTTTTAACCGGGAGACTGCATACCGGCAGGGGAACCACCGCTTTTCTGGGCGGTGTGGAGCGCGGCAAAAGCGGAGCCTGGCAGCTGGAATCGGAAGCATATCTGGCTTTTATGGGCGGCATTGACCTGGACTTGAGCACCGCCGTCCTCCCTGAAGGGGAAACAGTTCTGGATCTGACCGCAATCATGGGCGGGATAGATGTCCGCGTTCCTGCCGACCTGCCTGTTTCGGCCGATGGTTTTGCCATTCTCGGCGGTGTGGAGTTTTTCGGCAAAGGAAGCGGCGGTATTATCGGCTCCACCCGCAATGAACAGAATACGGCTGAGACGCAGGGTAAACTGTTAAAAATCCAGGCTCGCGCCATCATGGGCGGCATTGATCTCAAACGCATCTGATTCCGACAGACACAAAGCCCCGGCAAGTCCGGGGCTCTGCGCTGCGCCATTTTTGCCTGCCGGCTGCATTCAGAGCGGTAACAGTCTGACTGCAAAGTAAACAATAATAATTACAACAATAACGGCGATTACAGCCAGCCGGACGGCAATTTTAAATAATGTATTCAGGGCAAAAACAATCACGATGGCAAGAAAAACCACAAGCAGCAAACTTCCCGGCCCTTCCATGTTTATTCCACCCCTTTTCCCTGTCATTACGTTATATTCAGTATGCAGCACAGGCTGCCTTCATACCCGTTGAGAAAAACAGCGGGTCTGCACCGGCTCGCTTTTATTATACCAGATAGAGAGCAGTCACAATAAGTTTTGCA
>DUUE01000295.1 GCA_012841735.1 Bacillota bacterium
AAACGGCAGCATGCCGCCGGAAATTCTCCCCATAGAATTTGAAGGCGATGTCTGCACAGTAAAAATGGCAAAAATCTTTACTTCTGCTGTTGTTGAATAAGGGTGACATGCCGGTGAAAAGCAAAGTGAGGCAACTGCGGGATGTAATCCAGGAAATCGCAAGCCGCGGTGCAGAAATTGCTTTGGGCGGTTTCGCCATCACCAGGTGCCCAGTAGCTTTTGTCAATGAGCTTATTCGTCAGGGGAAAAAAGAACTGATCCTGTACGAGACCATTGGCGGCTTCACTGCAGATCTCCTTGTCGGTGCAAGAGCTGTCAAGCGCTATTCCTATGGCGGCGGGTCCCTTGATAAGTTCGGTCAGCTTCGCCGTGTAAACGAGGGAATTGAAAACGGCACATTGGATGTCAGGGAGTATACTGCACTGAGCATCAACCTGCGTTTTCTGGCAGGCTCTCTGGGTATTCCTTATGTGCCGTCAAAAACACTGCTCGGGACTGATATCCTGGCCAACTTGCTCAGGAAAGACGGCGAGGCGGTTGTAGTAAAAGAATCGCCGTTTGACGGTGAGCAGTATGTCTGCTTCCGCTCCCTCCAGCCCGAGTACGCCGTTATCCACGCTCCCTATGCAGATGCCAAGGGGAATGTGGTGATTTATGGCCCTACCTGGGATGCAGAACTGGCCAAGGCTGCCAAAAAGCTGATTGTCACGGTGGACAAAGTCGTCTCCACCGAGCTTATTAAGCAGCACCCGGAAACGGTGGTTATTCCCAGCCTCTATACGTATGCAGTTTGCGAAGTGCCCTACGGCGCTTATCCCACTTCAGTTTACAAAGCCTACGACTATGATGCCGACGTGCTGTCTGCTTATGGCAGGTTAAACCATGAGCAAGCGGAGTTTGACAAGTGGTTGCAGGAATATGTTCTTGGCACCAAAGACCACGGCGAGTTTCTGCTCAAGCTGGCCGGAATGGAAAAGCTGGCCGCCCTGCAAGCAGACCCGGTGTTCGGCTATGCCAAGGGGGCCCGGTAAATGGCGGCGGTGACTTATACTACCAACGAACTGATGGCGGTTGCTGCCGCCAGAGCCCTGCAAGACGGGCAAAATGTGATTGTGGGACTGGGGCTTCCCCAGGTTGCCGCACTGCTGGCAAAAAACACGCATGCACCCAATCTGAACATCATTTATGAAATCGGCGTTGTCAACGCCGAAGCCGCAGACCCCGGTGTGGGCATTGCCGATCCCAGGTTGTGGTATCGCAGTGAATATTTCACCAGTTCCATCGGCGTCTTGGGCGGTGTCCTGCAAAAAGGCCTGGTGGATGTCGGTTTTCTTGGCGCGCTGCAAATTGACCGCTTCGGCAACCTGAACTCCACGCAAGTGAAGCTGGCGGACGGAAGCATTCGCCATTTTACCGGCAGCGGCGGTGCGGCAGACATTGCAACCTTTTCCAGAAATCTTTTTGTCATCATAAAGCATGAAAAGCGAAAAATGACTGCCTCTCTTGACTACCTGACCACTGTGGGCTTGCTGCAGGGGGGAGATTCCCGGAGCAAAGCAGGTCTGCCCATGTGCCGGGAAGTCAAGATTATCACCAACCTGTGTGTGTTCGGTGTAAACCGCGGGCAGAACATCCTGGAAGTGCAGTCGCTGCACCCGGGAGTGACACGGGAGGATGTGCTGGCAAATACCGGTTTTGAGGTGAAGTTTGCCGCAGATTTGCAGACAACCGGGATACCGACAGAGGAAGAAACGACTTTGTTGCGGACGCAGATTGATCCCCGGGGACTGTTTATCAAATAAGATAAAGAATAATAAATTTTCCCGTAAAGAACATTACAATTATTTTGGTGCAGTCCCGGGGCGGACGCCGGGGGTGCATCCAACACTGGAGGTGTGGGGAAATGTTAGTCATCGACAAGGATAAATGCGTGGCCTGCGGCGTGTGCGCTTCCATTTGCCCTGTGGGCGCCATCAGCGAAGGGGAAGACGGCAAATACGAGATTAACCCCGATGAATGCATGGAATGCTATTCCTGCATGAATACATGCACATCAGATGCCATCAGCGAAGTGGAAGACTAGACAGGACAGTATAGTTATAAAAACAGTATGTATAAAGGAGAGTTGTCCTGTGCCTGAAATTGTACGTGTAAAGATGAGCAACGGGGAAATAACCCGTGAAAAAAACGAGAAATACCTGCTTGCCGGTGGCCGGGGACTGGTGGCACAGTTGTTGGCCGATGAAGTGGATCCGGCCTGTGAACCGCTGGGAGCCAAAAACAAATTGATTCTTGCCACCGGTTTGCTTGCCGGCACAACCGCTTCCAGCGGCAGCAGGACGTCCGTAGGGGCCAAAAGCCCGCTGACAAACGGGATCAAAGAAGCCAATGTGGGCGGCAATTTTGGCTGGAATCTGGGACGTCTCGGTATTAAAGCCATAGTGGTGGAAGATTTGCCTGCCGCTGACCATGCCTATGTGCTGGAAGTGGGAGAAAACGGTATCAAGCTGCTTGTCAGGGACGATCTGAAGAATCTTGGCACTTATGAAACATCCCGCCTCCTGCTGGAGGAGTATGGCAAAGGCGCTTCCTGCCTCTGCATCGGCCCCGCCGGGGAGAACAAGCTGTACGGTGCCTGTGTGGCCGTTTCCGACCCGCAGGGCGAACTGAAATTTGCCGCCCGCGGCGGTATGGGTGCCGTCATGGGCAGCAAAGGCTTAAAAGCCGTGGTTGCCCTGGGTACCAAAGAGAATAGAGTCACTTATCACAACAAGGATTTATTTACCGCCGCGGCCAGGAAATATACCAGCGAACTGGCCAACAGCGACAAAGTCAAGCAAGTCAACCAAAAGGTGGGCACAAACGGGATTTTCCTGGCTGTCAATGCCATGGGCGCCCTGCCGACAAAAAATTTCAGTCAGGGATCGTTTGAATACGCGGAAAACCTTTCCGGTGAGAAAATGTATGAACTCATCTGCGAGCGCGGCGGAGAGGGCAGGACAGGCATGTCCTGCATGAACGGCTGTGCCATTAAATGCAGCAACATTTTCCCCGATGTCAACGGCAAGAAAATCTGCTCCACATTGCAGTATGAGAATGTGGCTCTTCTGGGATCCAACTGCGGTATGACCAATCTGGACGATGTGGCCAGGCTGAACCATGTCTGCAACGATCTTGGCCTGGATGCCATTGAAATGGGTGCCGCCCTTGGCGTGGCCATGGAAATGGGCCTGGCCGAATTCGGCAATGTGGAAAGTGCCCTGAAGCTGCTGCAGGAAGTTTACCTGAATACACCGCTGGGCAGAATGCTGGGTCACGGTGCCAAAGTCACCGGCGAAGTGCTGGGCTGCCGCCGCATACCGGTGGCAAAAGGCCAGGCTTTTCCCGGGTACGACCCCCGTGCCCTGAAGGGTAACGGAGTTACCTATCTGATCTCACCCATGGGTGCGGACCATACCGCAGGCAACTGCTTTGGTGCCCGGGCCACAGTGGACCCGCTGGGAACAGAAAAACAGGGTGACTTGTCCCGCAATACGCAAATTCAGATTACAACACTGGACTGCCTGGGGCTCTGCATGTTCGCCCGTCCGCCGCTCTTTGCCGAACCGCAGCTTTTGGCCGATCTGATCAACGGTCTTTTCGGCACGGAACTGACTGTGGACGATGTGTGGCAACTGGGAGCCAACGCCATCAGAACGGAACGCAATTTTAACCTGCAGGCGGGCATCAGCCCAGCCCAGGACAGGCTGCCCGAGTATCTTTACAGCGAACCGCTGGCACCGACCGGCCACGTTTTTGACCTGAGTGAAGAGGAAATCCAAAAAGCGGTTGTGAAGTAAACCATGGCCAGGATAGTTTTACACCTGACCCTCAGACAGCATGCCGGGGAAAAGGAAATAGAATTTTCCCTGCAGGAACCAATGTCACTGCTGGCCTTCCTGGAAAGCCGGAACATACCGGCTGACCAGGTTGGCCTGGTTGTCAGGAACGGGCGCTGGGAAGATAAAAATACTTGCATCATTCATAATGATGACAGGATTGAACTGTTCCCATTCCTGCAAGGTGGATAAAATTTCTATGAAAGGAGACGGGAAAGATGGCTAAAGTTATTGTCAGAGAAAGCGAAGTTGAAGGCGCAAGAAGAGAACCGCCCCGCGTGTCCAAAATTTTAATCAGTGAGCATACTGTGGGGGCCAAACAGATTTCCATGGGCACAAACGTTACCGAACCCGGCAGCCGGATTCCCCTGCACAGGCATACTGACCAGGAGGAGGCAATGTTTGTCATCTCCGGCAAAGGCAAGCTGATTTGCGGCGGCGAAGAATATGATTTGGAACCCGGCACTGCCATTTTTTCACCCGTTGGCGTCGACCATGAAATCATCAATGTGGGTGACGAGCCGTTTAAAATTGTCTGGGCATATGCACCTCCGCTGCCTGACCACCTCAAAAAGTAAGTAATTGGCTTATTTCCGGCCGAGCTGCTGCAAAGGAGGTGAATAGATGCAACTATATCCGGTAGAGGAATTGAAACAATTTTCCCGGGAAGTATTGGTCAAAGTAGGAGTTACACCGGAAAATGCGGCAATTATCGCGGACACCCTGATTTTGGCGGATTTGCGGGAAGTAAAGTCACACGGGATTGTCAGGCTGCCAACCTACATAGGCAGGATTGAAGCCGGAGTGATGTCAGCCGAAGCCCCCGTGGATACAGTGATGGATAATAAAGCTGTGGCGCTGCTTTCTGCCAACAATTCTTTCGGCCAGGTAGCAGGGCATAAGGCAATGAAACTGGCAATGCAAAAGGCAAAAGAATACGGCTGCGGCATGGTTGCCGTAAAAAACTCCAACCACTTCGGCATTACAGCTTATTACTCCATGCTGGCGCTACAGGAAGATATGGTTGGCATTGTGACCACAAATGCCTCTCCGGCCATGGCTCCCTTCAGGACGAAAAAGCCGCTTTTGGGAACAAACCCCATTTCCTTTGCCGTACCGGCAAAAGAATGCCCTCCCATCGTACTAGACATGTCAACCACAGTTACTGCCCGCGGGCGGATTCGTTATGCAGCCTTAACGGGTAAAGAAATCCCGCTGGGCTGGGCTCTGGATAAAGACGGGAAACCGACAACAGACCCGCATGCAGCTCTTGAGGGCAGCCTGGAAGCAATCGGCGGGGTGAAAGGTTTTGGCCTGTCGCTGATTGTGGATATCCTGTGCGGCATTCTGACGAACACCGCCATGACCGGGACAGTGAAAAACGTCACAGACTACAGCGGTCCGTCCAACACAGGGCACTTCTTTGTGGCCTTGGACATTAACACTTTTGATGATGCGGAAACTTTCAAGCGGCGAATTGATGAGGTAATTAAGACGATTAAAGCTTTGCCGTCAGTGGATGGCGGCCCGGTCTTTATGCTGGGCGAGATTGAACACAACAACACCCAAAAGAATCTGGCAAACGGTGTGCCGCTTGATGAAGAAGTTGTTCAGTCACTGAACAGGTTGGCTGCAAGGTATGGAGCTTCACAGCTAAAAGCTTAACTATAAAACAGCTGGAAGAAGCTGAAAAAAAGAAGCAAAAGGAGAGAAGGAAGAATGATGTTCTTCGAAGAAACCAGAAAACAGCTGGAAAAATTAGGTTTGCCCAGTGGTGACAGATATGATCTGCCTACCTCCACCAAGCGTTTCCCCGACGGCGCTCAATTCCGGATTGAAGTCCCCACAGTCAACTCCCCGGAATGCATGCGCGCATTAATTGAAACGGCCTGGAAAGAATACGGCGTCCATATCAACAAAATCGACGAAACTTATGGCATTATCCGCCATACCACCAAAGACCTGAAAGAGTATATCGCCATTGCCAAAGACTGGGGCTGCGAAGTCAACTTTTCAGTCGGTCCCCGGGCCGAATATGATATCGGTGGAACAGTAAAAACCCCGCAAGGTGTCCGTGTAGGTTACCGCCTGCGTGGTATGGAAAATATTGTCCGTGCCATTGAAGATGTCAAGAGAGTTGTGGATCTTGGCGGCCGCGGCATTCTCTGCTATGACGAAGGTCTGCTGTGGGTATTGAACGACCTGCGCAAAAACGGGGACCTGCCCTCCGATTTAAAAATTAAGCTGTCAGCCCACATGGGTGCTTGCAACCCGGCTTCTTTCCAACTGTTCGAAAAACTGGGTGCCGACACCATTAACCCCATCCGTGACCTGACTCTGGAAATGCTGGCCGCTCTGCGTCAGGCTGTCGATGTGCCCATCGACCTGCATACGGACAACCCGCCCGCATCCGGCGGTTTCATCCGCACCTATGATGCTCCCGAGATGGTCCGTATTGTCTCCCCCGTTTACCTGAAAATGGGTAACTCCGCTGTGGCAGCTCACGGCCTGAAGACTTCCGCCACTGACGGTAAGAACATGGCCGCCCAAGTCAGCCGGATTCATGAGACCATCATGACATACTATCCGGAAGCCAAGCAAAGTGAACCCGGCCAGCCTGACATGGCTATCCCCAAGTAAGTCGTGTGCAACAGTAAGTTGAGATAAGGAAATAACCTGATTGACCCGGGTCAATCAGGTTATTTCCTAAGAAGCATCCGCAAAAATGACGGCAAAAAGGCTTTAACGGGAGACAGGAGAGAGAGTAGACGGGTTGTTTTCCGTAAGCACTATAAAGGAGTGTTACGAGCATGATCAATAAAGAAGAGCTTCTGGAAAAGGCGAAAAAGCCGGGTCAGGATGCACTGCGCCTGCACCCGTTTTACCGCGGCAAAGTTGAAGTAGACCTTAAAGCCAGTGTACGTGACTACAATGATTTTAGCATTTGGTATTCACCCGGTGTAGCGGCACCCTGTAAAGACATTGCCGAAAATCCGGACAAAGTTTTTGAGCATACAAACAAAGGCAATTTTGTTGCCGTAGTTTCCGACGGTACACGCGTCCTTGGCCTGGGTGACATTGGTCCGGAGGCCGCCCTGCCCGTGATGGAAGGCAAAGCCCTGCTTTTCAAATACCTGGGCGGTGTTGATGCCTTCCCCATATGTGTAGATACCAAAGACCCCGAGAAACTGATTGAATTTGTCAAATTACTGCAGCCTTCATTCGGCGGCATTAACCTGGAAGATATTGCCCAGCCCAAATGCTTTGAAGTCCTGGACCGCCTGCGCAAGGAATGCCGTATTCCCGTGTGGCATGATGACCAGCAGGGGACGGCAACCGTAACACTGGCCGGGCTGATCAACGCCCTGCGCTGTGTGAAGAAAGAACTGAAAGATGTAAAAATTGCCTTTATCGGCGCCGGCGCCGCCAACGTCTGCATCTCCAACCTGATTTTCTTCGCCGGTGCAGACCCGGCAAAATGCTTCGTCGTGGACAGCAAAGGCATTCTGCATAAAGACCGGATTGATGAACTGAAAGACAAGTACCCGCAAAAAGCCGACCTGGCTACCAGGACCAATGCGGAAGGCCGTACCGGCGGCATTGCGGAAGCCATGAAAGGCTGCGATGTGGTCATCTCCCTGGCACAGTCCGGGCCGGATGTTATCAAAACAGAATGGATTAAAACCATGGCAAAAGACCCCATCGTTTTTGCCTGTGCCAACCCGATTCCGGAAATCTGGCCCTGGGAAGCCAAAGAAGCGGGCGCTTACATCGTAGCCACCGGCCGCTCCGACTTCCCCAACCAGGTCAACAATTCCATCTGCTTCCCCGGTATTTTCCGCGGTGTGCTTGATGTCCAGGCTGAAACCATTACCGATGAAATGTGTGTCACCGCAGCCTATACCATTGCCGACCTGGGTGTGGAAATCGGCATGGGCCCCGACAACCTGCTGCCCACCATGGATAATGTGGAAGTCTTTATCCGCCAGGCTGTCAATGTGGGCATGAAAGCCATCGAACTTGGCATTGCCAAAAAGAAAATGACCAAAGAAGAGCTCCGTGCCAAAGCGGAAGCTGCCATCTACCGTGCACGCAATGTCACCCAAATGCTGATGGACAACAACTTTATTCCCGCACCTCCCGAAGAGTAAAAACGGCACGCCCATGGCTCCGGAGGAGAAACATCAGCTCGCCGGCCGGGGCAGCCTGCTGCACCGGCCGGCTTCATGTAATCAAGTAGTGGGAGGATGAACGATGAAAGAAGTTCATGTCAATAAGATTATAGATGCGGTGGAAGAACTTTGTCTCACAGCCGCTTATGATCTGGGAAAAGATGTGGAAGACTGCATTATTGCCAGCAAGGAAAAAGAAGAATCGGAATTCGGCAAATATATTTTTGACCAGATTCTGGAGAATATCCGTTACTCCCGCGAGGAACGTGTGGCACTCTGCCAGGATACAGGCGCGGCCGTCTTTTTTATTGAACTGGGACAGGATGTGCACATCGTGGGCGGCAGCCTGAACGACGCCATCAATGAAGGCGTCCGGCGCGGTTATGACAAAGGATATTTGCGCAAGTCCATGGTGATTGATCCCGTTTTCAACAGGAAAAACACGGGTGACAATACGCCCGCCATCATTCATGTGGATGTTGTCCCGGGCGACAAGCTGAAAATCATGCTTCTGCCCAAGGGCGGCGGCAGTGAAAACATGGGAAAACTGGCCATGCTCAAACCGTCTGACGGTCTGGCCGGCGTGAAGAAATTTGTCGTTGATGCCGTCAAAACTGCCGGCGGCAACCCCTGCCCGCCGGTTGTGGTTGGCGTAGGTATCGGTGGGACCATGGAAAAGACGACCCTGCTGGCGAAAAAAGCGCTGGGCAGAAAACTGGGCGAAGCCAACCCGAACCCGCAGTATGCGCAGCTGGAAAAAGAACTGCTTGAGGAAATCAACAATACAGGCATCGGGCCGCAGGGGCTTGGCGGCCGTATCACCGCCCTGGCAGTTCATATCGAGTATTTCCCTGCCCATATTACCGCCCTGCCTGTGGCAGTTAACCTGAATTGCCATGCGTCTCGTCATGCAGAAGTAGTCTTGTAAAGGGGGAGTAATAATGTCGGAAACCAAAAAAATTACCACACCGCTTACAGACGATGTGATTGCTTCGCTGCAAGCAGGTGATCGTGTGGAAATTACCGGCGTGATGTATACCGCCAGGGACGCGGCACATAAACGCCTGCTGGAAAATTATGAGGCAACCGGAGAGCTGCCCTTTGACCTGAAGGGACAGATTGTTTACTATGTCGGCCCCTGCCCGGCCAAACCCGGCCAGGCCATGGGCTCCTGTGGCCCCACCACCAGTTTCCGCATGGATGCCTACACGCCTGCCGTGCTCGGCCTCGGCTTAAAAGGCATGGTTGGCAAAGGACCAAGGAGCAAAGAAGTGGTGGATGCCATGGTCAAGCATAAAGCAGTTTATTTTGCCGCCATTGGCGGTGCCGCGGCCGTCATTTCCAAGTCGGTGAAAAAAGCCGAAGTTGTGGCTTATGAGGACCTGGGGCCGGAAGCCATCTACAGAATTGAAGTGGAGGACTTCCCGTGCATAGTTGTTACTGATGCCAAAGGCAATGATTTGTATGTAACCGGGCCCCAAAAATATGCGAAATAAAATGTAACGACAGGGACGAAACAGTCTTCGTCCCTGTTTTTTATTGGCGGCGGCATGTCCCTGTCGGCTGGCAAAAAAGAAAAAGTACCAGCCCGGCTCCATATTGACAAAAACAGAAAAGCATGCTAATATACCCATAGGGGGTATATTGGGAAGCGGCAAGGCCGACAGGGAGGTGATTGAGATGCTTACCATTACGGATAAAGCGGCTGCAGCACTGAAGGAAATACTTGCCCGGCAGGACAATCCTGCAGACCTGATGCTGCGTGTTTCTTTCGGAGGCTTCGGCTGAGGCGGTCCCAAGCTGCAATTAACTCTGGATGAGTTAACCACCGCAAATGACCGTGTAATTGAGAAAAACGGTGTGAAAATGGTTTATGACCGGGAACTCGAAGATTATGTGGCAAATACAGTGATAGATTACTCCACCGGCTTTTTCAACAAAGGATTCTTCCTCAGAGGCGGGCGCATTTCTTCTTGCTAGAGGAAAACAAAAGACAGCCGCGGAAAACCGCGGCTGTTGCTCTTTTACCGGTCTGTTTGGGGTAGTGTGGCAAAGCCTTTTGCCAGTTCTGCATCGGAGGGGACATAGTCGTTTAAAGTGCCCTCATTATAGCTGCTGTAGGCCGACAGGTCGAAATAGCCTGTTCCGGTAAGGCCGAACAGAATAGTTTTCTGTTCACCGGATTCTTTGCATTTCAGTGCTTCATCAATGGCTACTTTCAGGGCGTGGGCCGATTCGGGTGCCGGCAGTGTGCCTTCATGGCGGGCAAACATGGTGGCGGCGGCAAAAACTTTTGTCTGCTCCACGGAGCGTGCTTCAATTAAACCGTCATGATACAGCTTGGAGATGATGCTGCTCATGCCGTGGTAGCGCAGCCCGCCTGCATGGTTGGGAGGGGGCATAAAGCCTGAGCCGAGAGTATACA
>DUUE01000346.1 GCA_012841735.1 Bacillota bacterium
AAATGACCCGGGCCCGGGAGCAGATCCATGCGGAGGGTATTGTTGTGGCCATGGAACCATCGGGGCATTACTGGAAGCCGCTGGCTGCCTATCTGGCTGGACTGGGGATAACAGTGGTGACCGTAAACCCCTACCATGTCAAAAAGCAAAAGGAACTCGACGACAACTCGCCTACCAAAAACGACCGAAAAGACGCTTTGATCATTGCCACACTAACGTGGCAGGGCCGTTTTTCCAATTGCTATTTGCCTACGGGAGTTTGGGCAGAACTCAGGGGATATACTGCGATGAGGCAGCAGCAGAAGCGTAAGCTAAATGCCTCCTTGAACAACCTCGTGGCCATCCTGGATGAGTACTTCCCCGAGTACCAGGAGGTGTTCAAAACACTGGCCGGGAAAGCCTCGCAGCATGTTCTAAGGCATACGCCTTTCCCAGAAGACATACTGAAGTTTACCGTAGAGGAGCTTGCTCAGGAGCTAAAAGGCGCCACCAGTAATAGGGTAGGAGAAAAAAGGGCGGCTCTGCTTCTGCAAAAGGCTGCGACGTCTATTGGCATTAAGGAAGGACTTGCCATGGCCCGCCTGCGTCTCTCTAACTGCCTGGAAGAGATAGCCTTCCATCAGGGGCAGTTGGCCAGAACGGAGGCAGCCATGGTTGATGCTTTGCTTAGGACCGGAATGTCGCAAAGCATTTTAAGCATCAAGGGAGTAGGTGTGGTTACTGCAGCAAGTTTTCTGGGTGAGGTGGGTTCTTTAGAGCGGTTTGATAATTGGCGCCAGGTCCGGAAACTGGCTGGCTACAACCTTGTTGAGGACAGTTCTGGTGATCGGAAAGGAAAAACATGCATATCAAAAAGAGGGCGGCCTGGGCTAAGGAGCACTTTGTACCAGGCTTCCATCGTCTTGGTGGCCCACAACCCCGAATTCAGGGAACTGTACCATTACCTGAAAACCCGTCCGAAGAATCCTTTGAAGGCCAAGCAGGCGCTGGTGGCTGTAGCCTGCAAGCTGTTAAGGGTAATGTTTACCCTGGCAAGAGAAAACCGCCTTTATGACCCGGAGAAGGTCATGGGTGCATACCGGCAGCAACAGTTGAAAATAGTAGCATAGACATGAGAACAATCTTGGGTGGGGCGAACCTGTTTGTCATCCGAAGGGCATGACCCTGTCGCTCAGTAAAGGTGCCCCACCCGCTCCCATCAAGCTGAACGAAGGAATGTAAGGGCAAAGACCCTGAGAGAAATGATAGGGTCAGCAGGGGGCGTTAAGTGGGTAGACCACCCAAGATAGATATGGATATTCCCTAGTGTAGGGCGTTTAGGGCGAGGTTTACAGGTGCATAGTTGGCCGTAAAGGCTGTTTGGCCCAGGGGCCAGCGGCCCGGCGGGGCTTCGCAACCCCGCCCTGGTACCGATAACACTAAAGAACAGCCCTCTCACCCTTACGCAGTTTCAAGAGGAAAAGGCTGATAAACAGAGATACCTAAAGGATACACCGCAAAATATTGAGATAGGATGACAAA
>DUUE01000329.1 GCA_012841735.1 Bacillota bacterium
ATTTTTTTATCATTTGACCTTGAGTCTCTGTTCTTTCCTCCAACATTTTCTGGACTTCCAACAGTTCCTCAAGCAGTTGTTCTTTTGTTTTATCACCCATCAAAATGCTCCTTTCCGCTAAACCGCCGCTATTTTTCTCCTTGCTGTCAATATCTTATAAACTGGACTGGCTGTGAGGATATGCTGAATATGCTTATAATTAGTACGAAAAATGTTATTTTGAAAATAAAAAGCCAGGCTTCCGTGCTAACCAAAGCCTGGCTTTCTCTTATTATTCTTTTTTATAACTTTTAGGACAAACTGTTTTGCACTGACATCTTCCGGTAAACAGACGGGGGAACGCCAACTTTCTTTCGGAATAATTTTGCGGAATGGCCGTTATAATCCATGTTGCAGGCAGCAAAGGCCTGGGCAATGGTAAGGTTGGTATCCAACAGCTTCTCCTTCAACTTGCTGATTTTATAATTGGTATAATACTCATGTGGAGTGACGCCGGTATGCTTCTTGAACAGTTTTGTAAATTGCGCCTTGCTGAGGCATGCCGCTTTTGCCGTTGCGTCCAAGTCGAATGGCTCCTGCCAATGGTCTTTTATGTATTGCATACCCCAGCCGATTTCTTCCTTCCCCCGATATATCTTTTTAATAATAAAAACGGCGGCAAAATATTCTACTTCCCCATCAGCGTTCAACAAAGGAAAACATGTAATGTCTGAACTTATGGTTTGTATATCTCTGTCTACCACATTGAAATAACGGATCATATCCTGATAGGGTGCATTAAAATCGGTGAGATGGACAGTTTTGCCCGTCAATACCTGCCTGACCCGGTCCATAACGCCAAGGCCACGCACGATGGGATCCTCAAATACATTGTATTTACCCACGTGGGATTCCACGCTTTTGATGCCTATCATTTCCAGCGCCGCTTTGTTAATCATTCTCGCCGTCCCGTCAAGGGAAAAAATTTGGATAGGGTAGGGAAAGCACTCGATTACTTTAGCAAGCAGTTCTTGTTCCTCCAAAAGCGACTGGAATGATTTGGCCAAGCTACTTTGTGCGTCTGCAATCTGATCTTTCATGGGTCAGACCTCGTTTCTTTTTACCTGACATTCTCGATAGGCGGAAGGAGAAACACCGGTTTTAGCTTTAAATACTCTGGCGGAATGGCCGTTATAATCCATATTGCAGGCGGCAAAAGCCTGGCTGATGGACAGATTCGTATCCAACAGCTTCTCTTTCACTTTACTGATTTTATAATTGATATAATACTCATGTGGGGTGACGCCGGTATGTTTCTTGAACAGTTTGGTAAAATGGGCTTTACTGAGGCACGCCGCCTTTGCCGTTGCCTTCAAGTCAAAAGGCTCCTGCCAGTGGCTTTCTATGTATTCCTTGGCTTTGGTGATTTCATCCTTGCCACGGTAAACCCTCCTGTTGATAAAAAACGCCGCCACATATAACACACGCTTTTCGTCGTCCAGAAGTGGGAAGACCGTAATATCCTGATAAACAGCCTCAATATCTAAATCCCGTATGCCGTAGCGTTCCACAATTTCTTCCAAAGGCACTTTGACATCCGGAAAAAAGACTGTTTCGCCCTGAAATGCCCGCTTTAAAACGGGTATCTGGCCAGTTGCAATAACGGCGGGATCTTTGAATACATTATATTTCCCGACAACCATGTCCGGGCTGACAGATTGAAATTCAGCCAGCATAGCCTTATTTACCAGCACCGAGGTCCCGTCCGGGGCGTAAACCTGAATCGGGTAGGGGAAGCAGTCGATCACTTTGGCAAGCAGCTCTTTTTTGACAAAGAAAGATTGAAACGCTTCCCTAATATCGTTATGCCTGTCTTCCATTTTATTACCCACTTTTTCTCACCACGACCTCATGCCTTTCCACATCCCGGGGGATCAGCATCCCACCCCGCGCCAAGGACAATAGAAGAGCTTTATTTTTAGCGCCGGGCTACAATTGATGACCGCCGGGCGAAAATTAACCGGAAGCCGGAATAAAATTGCCACCCTTATTCATTAAGCTACCTTGAAGTTGTACAGACTTTACAAGAAGGTTGCTGTATGAAGAGAGTGGCACTTATTTTATGTGTATGAATTGTATTAGTGTTTTTCCTGATATTTCGTCTGCCTCGTCAAATAATTGTTGAATACCTGGAGATATGCCGTAAAAGCCTGCAATATACCATTCACCAAAAGGGAAGTTTTTCCTCCATATAAATCCCGATATCTTCTGCAAAATAGCCATGCAGTCTTTGCGATACGCTGCCTAATCTTCTATTCCTGCCATTTGCATCAGGTATAAAGCGTTGCGGGTCGTGGAAACACCTCTGCACCACCGTTTTCGGGCCAGTTCTGCAATGGCTTGTTGTTTTTTGGTAATGGCTGCAATTTCTTCACCAGGGGACCGCAGCACTCATTTCATACTTTAAAGCCCGCTTTTGGTATAACATGTATGCGTCGTTCATGGCCAACCCCTCACACAATGGCATCTCCGTACAATCCATCCCGTCTTAAAAGCATGACTACATTTATCATGCGAATATATTATACAAGAAGATAAGTTTTAATAACAACATGGGTAACAGCAAGCGAGGCATTTCACGTAAAATGCCTCGCTTAAGTTTCAAGTATCTTTTTAATTCCAAGCCTTATTTGCCCAGCAGATTATACAGCAGCTGTGCCATTTCCGCCCTGGTGGCCGTATTGAGCGGAAACAGCCTCCCGTTGCTGCCGCTGACGGCACCGGCCCTGATGAGCATGGAAACCGCATCCTTTGCCCAGGAGGCAATCTGTCCCGCATCGGAGAAATCAGAAAGCACCTTCCCCGAAGCATCCTGTGGCAGTTGCCCGACGACTTTCAGCCCATTATACAGCAGGGTGAACATCTCCTGCCGGGTAATTTCTTTACCCGGTGCGTACATATTGTTGCCCACCCCTGCGGATATGCCGAGCCGCTTTGCCGCCGCTAGATAGCCGGTGTAGTAAGTGTTGCCGGCATCGGAAAAGTTGTCGGCCGGATTCGCATCAGGTGCAATGTCATAGGCACGCATCAGCAGAACGATGAATTCACCGCGTGTCAGCTTTAATGCGGGACTGTAGTTGCCGTTGCCCGTACCCTTTGTTATGCCTCTGGCTGCGATAAAGCCAACCGCCCTGTAATACCATGCGTCCGCCGCCACATCGTAAAAGGTTACCGGATTATATGCCACGGCGTAGTCGCTGAAGTGTGTGGTGGAAAAGGTAACCACTCCTGTTGCCGGGTCATAATGTCCATTGGGGACAGAGATAACATTGCCCGGGCCGTCGATGTACCAGATGACGATGCTCTCCGGGTTGGCAAGCTCCACCTCTGTCGGAGTATAAGGAATGGAGATCGTAACAGGCGCATTGGGGTTAAACCAGTCGATCTGCCTGCCTCCTTTCGGGATCAGCTGCAGAGCCCC
>DUUE01000446.1 GCA_012841735.1 Bacillota bacterium
ATCGTTGCTTTCGTACCCGGCCGCCATTGAGATGTTGGGTACCAGAAAACTCCCTATGAGAATCACTAGAAGCAGTTTTGTTTTCATCTCTCTTCCTCCCAGAACATAAATTCGACAAAAATATTAGTCCTTCGATACATTATTCAGACTACAATTGATAAAAAATAAAAGAGCCTTTATCCGTGTTAATTAGATATTTGAACCCTCTGCGTTCTAACTGCTTTAATTTCATAAGTATAAATTCCTCGGTCACAAAAAACGAATCTGCCAACTCTGTTACACACATACCCCCTCTTAGTCTAGTGACAAAACTCTTGGACGGCACTAACGTGTCCAAGGCCCAGTCATCCGCTTCCCGGTCAATCTTGGCGATCAACAGCTTGTCCATCTGGCAAGCGGCTGTGATCCACTTCCCGGCTGTCCTGAAGTGGTGTCCGAGTTCATGCGCCAGGACACACCGTAACTTTCGTTCGTTTGCCTCTAGGGTTTTGCTTAAACCGATAATCGGACTCCTAACGGCTGGATCAACCACATAGATGCCTTGCATTTCCAGGGAACTGAAGTTGGTCCACTCGATAGTAATTTTCTCGTTCTCTGCAATAAAGAATAGTCTAGTCGTTGGTACCAAAAGCAGGCCCCCTTAGTCGCTTTTCTTTCCGTATTTCTGCCTTACAAATTTGATAAACTCTTCCACGTCTTTTTGAGCCTCGGGTGTCAGTTCATCCCAACCCTCGGGCATTTTTGCGGCGATCGTGGGGATCACTTGTTTTTGGGGGCTTTCTTGACCTAAGAGATAATCTGTGGTAACACAAAAAATGTTAGCCATCCTTTTTATATGTTCGGCGTTAGGTTCGCGTCGTCCATTTTCCCACATACCGATTGCCGCATCAGTCACTCCAAGTAACGAGGCAAGATCTTTTTGGGTCATTCCTTTTTTATTTCTTAATTCCCGAATTCTAGCACCAAGCACTTTCGTCACCCCACAAAGTTATTATACAACGGTCGGTTGGATAGGTAAACAAAAGCCAACAAAAAGTTGGATTTATACTTGACAACCCAACATATTGTGGTGTAATATATGTATAGAAACACAACGATTCGTTGGCTGGAGGTGAAGAAGTGCGTAGAGAGAAGCTAATCGAGTTGCGTGTACAGAAAGATTGGTTACAAGAAGATGTGGCTAAAAAGTTGGGAATCACTGCCAGCTTTTATGGGATGATTGAACAGGGTGTTAGAACTCCGCGTATCCCTCTTGCTCTAGCTATGGAAGAATTGTTTGGCGTGCCTGTAAAGGAACTTTTTTTGAACTTGCACCCAACGAAACGTTTGGTCAAGACGACGAAACCTCCGCAACCAGCGAGAGTGCCTAGGTCTAGTGTAAGGTCGTAGCTGATCACAGCGCTATAAGGCTAACGTGACCGTTTGGCCACAAAAGGGGGTGAGGTTATAAGGACGAGCGATGCTGACTACATCTCACTGTTGCTGATAGTGTTGTGCGTTTTAATGCTGCTTGCGCTGTACGCACTATCTCAAAGCCCCGCAACAGCAGATGCAGGGGTGCCAGTACCAGACGAGCACAGCGTACAGCCGGGAGACACGCTCTGGCAGATTGCCAGGAGGTATTAAGAAGGGCCTGCCTCAACCGAAGCAGGCCTACTTCTTGGGTTCCGTATAAGGTACATTACGTTTATTCGATATTTTTCTGACAAATCCATCTTACTTAGGCCTAAAGAAACCACCCGGGAACATGCCTCGATCGCTGTCAATACTCTTCATCGAGAACCGGTAATAAACAAATGTTTATCCACGTTGCCGCCTCAGTTTCTCATGGAAAAATGAAGCCGTTTAATCAGCTTCGATTGCTCCCTATCATTTCTTGCTTTCCACACTAAAGCCTTGATCTCACGTCCACGAATGTCTTGTACCGATAAGACGAGCTTTATAACCTTTTCATATCTAGCAACACGGGTTGAGAAGCGATCTTTAAACTCAGCAAACTCCCTAGGTGGAGGATTACCATACCGCAGTGCTTTTTCTAACTCAAACATGAATAATGTCTCTTTATAACAATTACAATTATTATCGTCAGTTATTACCTCCAAAGTAAGATTTCGGAGCGCTTTAGGGACACCTAAACTATTATACATTCCATAATTGGTGGACGACATAGAAACTATTGGTCATTTTATTGTCACTTATTGCAGTGGTATACAAAAAAACCAACGCTC
>DUUE01000454.1 GCA_012841735.1 Bacillota bacterium
GCCGCTCCGCTTTTATTGCCGGGTCCATGGGATTGCTGTTGACGGATATTTTCTCCCGCGTGGAAGTGGCGCTGCGCGGCGGATCGGGCAGAATGGTGATCGGCGGGGCCGGTGTTTTTGACGGCATTGTCATCGGCGGTCTGCTGGCCCTGTTTTTGGCGGAACTCTTCGGCGAAACCAGGGAACGCCTGCAGGGCGGCCCGTCAACACGGCGGCCGCGGGACCTGGTGGAAGGGCTGGCCGATGCGGAATTCGGCGCCGATCTGGAAGATGAGGAGCCGCAGAAACAGGGCGAAAAGGAGGAAAAACAGCATGATTAACAGGTTGTTTGTCCTGCGACTGTGCCTGGCACTGCTGCTTGTCGGCGGTCTGATTCTGACGGCGGCAGTCAAAAATAATGCGGAAGCCGTCTTTGAAGACTTTGTAGACGGTTTGTCCGGTGAAGTTTATACCATGGTAGATGCGGACGGCAGGGTGATTATGCGCACTGCACGGCGGATTTTTGAGGGCGATGAGTATATCGACCGGAACAACAATTATTACCGTGTAAGGTCGGTAAACGGCACTACCGCCGAGGCTGAACTGATTAAAAAAATTACCCTGGCCGAGCCGCAGCCGGAAAGTCTCCCGGCCCGGCTGGAGCGCCTGCTGCAGCAGTCGCTGCCTGTGCAGCAGCGGAAAGAGGCAAAAAGCAAAAAAGTTGCCATTTACAATTCACACGGCGCCGAATCCTATCTTAAAGGCGACGGCACGGAAAGCAAAGACCCCGGCGGCGGCATTATTGATGTGGCCGCTGAGCTGCAGAAAGCACTGGAGGCAAAAGGGATCAAAGTCATCCGTTCCAGGGAGCCCCATACTCCCCATGATGCAGGTGCTTACCAGCGTTCACGCCGGACGGTGGAGGAAGCACTGAAGGAAAACCCGGATGCTCTCATTGACGTGCACCGTGATGCGGTGCCGGAAGAGGAATACCTGGAAGAGGTGAAGGGAAAGGAACGCGTCCAGATCCAGCTGGTGGTGGGCAGGCAGAACCAGAATATGGCCAACAACCGCCAGTTTGCCGAGGGGCTGAAAAAGAAAGCCGATGAAAAATATCCCGGCCTGGTAAAAGGGATTTTCATGGCCCGCGGCAACTACAACCAGGACATGTCTCCCCGTGCTGTCCTCATTGAAGTCGGTTCCCACACCAATGAAAAAGGCCAGGCGGAAGAATCCGTGAACTTTTTCTCCGAAGTGGTAAACGACTACCTCTATGGCACGGCGGAGGGAGAACAGGCTGCCAGCCCCGCTCCCACCACTTCCAGGGGGCCCGGCGGCACGGCGCTGCGTGCCGTGATGTGGATTGTCCTGGGTCTGGTGGCGGCAGTCGGCATTTACCTCCTGATCAGTACCGGCGGCTGGGAACAGCTGAAAGGCAGGGTAAAGTCTTTCCGCCGCAGGGAACTGTCTGACCTCTTCGGCGGCCGCGGCAAAGAGGACGGGGAAGACGGCGGAGGGGATGAGGGGAGCTGATGCCGGCTTGAACAGGGATATTGCCACCATTCTCACCGGTGTTGTCCTGGGAACACTGGCCCGCTACTGGATGCTGCGCCGTGATTTCCGCCAGTATCCTTCCTATCCCCATGCCGTTGTGACACACCTGGCACTTGGTTTTGTGGCGGCCACCCTGGGAGCGGTGGCCGTCCCTGCCATTGCCGCCAAAGAATATACGGCCGTTACTTTCCTGGCCCTGGCGGCCACCCAGTTCAGAGACGTGCGGAATATGGAGCGGGAAATGCTTGTTGCCATTGACCAGTCGTCACTGGTGTCCCGGGGTCCCGATTTCATTGAAGGGATCGCCCGCACTTTTGAAGCACGCAACTACCTGGTGGTCTTTGTGTCCCTTGCCGCTTCCCTCGCCACTTATGTGCTGTCGTCGCTTGCTGGCATTGCGGCCGGTTTGCTGGTCATGCTGCTTGTCCGCCGCTTTATGCGCGGCAAGCTGATTGGCGATATTGCCAAAGTCCGGCCGGCCGAACTGCATTTTGAAGGCGCCAACCTTTTTGTGGAAGACATCCATATTATGAACCTGGGACTGAAGGATGTCCGGCGGGTTTATGAAGAAAGGGGACGGGCCGTCATCCTGGAGCCGCTGGACGACAATGGCCGGGAAATTTTGGCCAATGTGGGACAGCGGCAGGCTATTGCCCATGATGTGGCCGCCCTGCTCGGCATTCACCGGGATGTGGATACGGCCGAATTTACCCCTCTTTTGCGGCGCAAGGCGGAAACGGGCAGGGTGGGGATGGTAATTGTCCCCATCGAACCGGATATGGAATGCCTGGTGGCGGCAGTGAAAAATGTGCCCGTGCTGGAAAGCGCCTTTGTCCGTCCCCTGGATGCCAGGGCCGGCCGCTGTGCGGCAGATTAGGAGGCAGCCATGGAAGTTACCATTGCCAAGATGATCCTTGCCGCCGTCACCACAGCCAAAGACAGGCGCATTGAAGGATGTCCCGTTTTTTACGCCGCGGACGAAGCGGAGGCGGCTGAAATGTGTGTGGTGCTGTCCCGCGTCCTGGAAGGGGTGGCCCATGAGATGGGCAACGGTGTCAGTATAATAGTAAAACATTAATCTGGCAGTCGGAGGAAAAAGCATGGGAGGAAAAAAAATTGTATACCACTGCTACGGCGGGGCACATTCTTCCGTAACGGCGGCGGCCATTCACCTGGGTGTGCTGGATCCCGAAAAAGTCCCGGGAAAGGAAGAATTGCTCGCCCTGGCACTTTTTGACCGGCAGACGCAGGACGGCCACGGCCGGCTGTACTTTTTCGGTTTTGACGAATGGGGCAATCAGGTTTATTCAGTGGGTTGCAGAAATATGGGGCCGGTGCTGGAAAGAGTGTTGCAGGAAACAGCGGCCCTGCTGGGCTTTGGCGGAGAACTGCTGTTTGTCGACACACTGCACTGTGTGTCCGTAAAAATGCGTATCGGCGGCTACATCTCCCGGCGCCTGGGGCTCATCGCCTGCGGGCGGCCGCTGGTGGTGCAGGGAACACGGGAAACATACCCGCGGCTGGTGCAACTGGTACGGCGGGTAAAGGCACAGCTTGCCCCATGAATTACCTGTACCTGGGGCTTGACGACCTGTACCTGCCGGCTGCCGCCGCCGCCATCCACCTGCAGCACAAATTCCCCACGGAAGAGGAACTGCTGCAGCTGCCGTATTTCAGCCCCGCCCGCCCGGCGGATGAAGGCAGGCTGCTACTGGCCGGCCGGGATGCAGAGGGCCGCAAGGTATACCTGGCATTTGTCAGCGGGCACCCCGATATTTTTGTCCGCGGCCTGCAAAGTTTGCTGGGGATTTTTAAGCTCCCCCGGGAAGCCATGCAGGTGATTCCCGTGCTGCCCCAAAATCCCCGTGTGGGGTCGCTCTGCCGCCTGCTTGTGCGCATGGGCCTGCCCGCCGCCGCCAACTCCCTGGGCCTGCGCCTTGTCCACAACCGTAAAAATGACCTGCTGCACATAGCCGACTGTCGGGATAAAACCGCCGGGAAGCATTAGTATGCTCCCGGCCGGGAAAATTTAAGAAATTCCACCCTGACCCCTCTGACGAGGGGTTTTTTGCCGGCCAATATTGACACTTTGCTTCCGGAAGCATATAATATAAACGATTAAGCAAACGTTTAATTGTGGTGGTGAAACTGATGAGTGAAGAAAAAGACGTCTGCCAGGAATATTCAGTAAACCCGGAGGCGGTGGCGGCGGCCAAGAGCAATTTGCCCAATGCAGCCACCCTGGAGGCGCTGTCCCGCATGTTTGCCGCTTTCGGCGACGCCAGCCGCCTGCGCATTCTGCTTTCTGTCAGTGACAGGGAACTTTGTGTCTGCGAGCTGGGTGAGGTGCTGGGCATGAGCACTCCTGCCGTTTCCCACCACTTGCGCCGGCTGAAAGACCTGGGCCTTGTCCGGACCAGACGGGAGGGAAAGCTGGTCTATTATTCCCTTGACGACGAGCATGTACGGGAAATACTGGCCATGGGACGGGAGCATCTTGCCCACAGGGAGATTTAACAAAGGGGAAAACAATGATTAATACAGAGACATTAAAACAAATGCAGACCAGGGAGAAAACACTGCAGGTGGAAGGGCTGGACTGTGCCGACTGTGCGCGCCGGCTGGAGGAAGGCATCTGCAACCTGGACGGGATCCAGGAATGTTCCCTTTCTTTTACCACAGGCAGGCTTTATTTGCGTTACGACGGGACACTGGAAAAAGTAAGGGAACTTGCCGCCGCCCACGGCTACAGGCTGCGCGAAAGCGGTGAGGAGGAGCGGGGGGAGGCTGTCGCCCGGCAGCGTGTGCTGCAGGCGGCCGCTGCGGGGGGAACTCTGCTTGCCGCCGCCCTGACGGCAGCTTTCAGCGGGACAGTCTCCGCAGGCTTTCTGTTTTTAACCATTGCGGTTGGCGGCCGCACCACTTTTGCCAGGGCGTGGGCTGCACTGCGCCGGCGGCGCCTGGAGATGAATGTGCTGATGACTGTGGCCGTTTTTGGTGCCGTTCTGATCCGGGAATGGTGGGAAGGCGCCGTGGTGGCCTTTCTCTTTGCCGCCGGCAATGCGCTGGAAACTTATACGGCGGAGAAAAACCGGCGCGCGCTGCGCGGCATGATGCAGGAGCTGCCCGATGTGGCCCACCGCCTGCAGGACGGGCTGCCGGAGGATGTACCGGTGAAAGCGGTGGCGGCGGGCGACCTGATCCTGATCCGGCCGGGGGAAAATATACCGCTGGACGGGACAGTGGTCGGCGGCAGTTCCCTGGTTACCGAAGCGGCCGTGACAGGCGAGTCCCTGCCGGTTGACAAGGGGGAGGGCAGCCGGGTTTTTGCCGGATCGCTGAACGGTGCCGGCTCGCTCACGGTACGGGTAAGCGGGACATGGCAGGATTCCACCCTGGCCAGGATTATGCGCCTGGTGGAGGAAGCCCGGGAAAAGCGCGTTCCCGTGCAGCAGTTTATTGACCGTTTTGCCCGGGTTTATACACCTGCGGTAATGTTTTTGGCGGCACTCTATCCCCTGGCGGGCATCCTGGCGGGCGGCGACCCCAAAATATGGCTTTACCGCGGGCTGGGCGTGCTTTTGGTGGCCTGCCCCTGTTCCCTGGTCCTGGCGGCGCCGCTGCCTGTGGTGGCCTCCCTGACTGCGGCGGCACGCCGCGGTATGCTGATTAAAGGCGGGGTATTCCTGGAAGCGGCCGGCCAGGTAAAAGCGTTTCTTTTTGACAAAACAGGCACGCTGACGAAAGGCAGGCCAAAGGTTACCGCCGTGCATACCTTTTCCCGGCTGGATGAAAAAGAAATAATCGGCCTGGCCGCCAGCCTGGAAGCACATTCCGAGCATGTCCTGGCCGAGGCCGTAAGAGCCAGGGCGGCCGCAGAGGGGGCGGCGATCCTGCCTGTCAGCGATTTTAGCGCCATCCCCGGCAGGGGTGTGGCCGGAACAATAGGCGGCACCCGCTATTACCTGGGATCGCCCGCCTTTCTGGCAGGCCGGGGGATCGGAACGGAAAAACTGCGGTCGTGCGGGGAGGGCGGAGAAACTGTCATTGCCCTGGCAACGGAAGCGGAAGTGCTGGGGGCGGTGCTTCTCGCCGACACCCCGCGGGAGGAAAGTGCGGCGGCGGTGCACAGCCTGCGCACGCTTGGCGTAAAATACATCAGTATGCTCACAGGGGACCGCAGGCAGGCGGCGGCGACCCTTGCCGCCCGGCTGAAACTGGACGGCTTTGCGGCAGAACTTTTGCCGGAGGAGAAGGCGGCCGCCCTGCAGCAGGAACTGCAGCAGTGGGGCAAAGTGGCCATGGTGGGCGACGGTATCAATGACGCCCCCGCCCTGGCCCTCTCCACGGTGGGAATTGCCATGGGTGCGGCCGGCAGCCCCGCCGCCCTGGAAACTGCCGATATTGCCCTGCTGAACGATGACCTGGCTTTACTGCCTTTTCTGCTGCGCCTGTCCCGGAAAACGGCCGCCGTTATCCGCCAGAATATTTCCCTGTCCCTGCTGATCAAACTGCTGGCCCTGCTGCTGGTCCTTTCCGGCCGGCTGACCCTCTGGCTGGCCATCACCGCCGATATGGGCGCCTCTCTTGTGGTAACACTGAACAGTATGCGCCTTTTGGCATACCGTAAATAAGGCACGGAGAAAACCCGCGCCTTATTTTTTTACATGCGCCCGCAATCCATTTGACACTTGTCCCGCCTTGTAGGATAATGTTAAAAGCAAAAAGAAAGGCGGGTGCGGCCATGAATCACGGCATCCCGGTGGAGCGGGTTGAACAGGATTCCATCGCCGACGAGCTGGGCCTGAAAGCGGGCGACCGGCTGCTTTTGGTGGACGGCAAAACACCTGCGGACATTCTGGAGTGGCGCCTGGCTGAAAGCAGTGAAAACCTGGTGCTTACCATCCGGCATGAAAACGGCGAACTGGTGGATTATGAAATTGAAAAAGCCTATGACGAACCTGTGGGGCTGGTGTTTGCTTCACCTACACTGGATAAAGTCCGTACCTGCCGGAACAGGTGCCTTTTTTGCTTTGTGGACCAGATGCCCGCCGGCATGCGCAGGACGCTTTACCTGAAAGATGACGATTACCGCCTGTCTTTTCTGACCGGTAGTTTTGTTACACTGACCAATTTAAGCGAGGCGGACATTGAACGGATCATCAAACTGCATGTAAGCCCCCTCTATGTGTCCGTCCATGCCACCGACCCCAAACTGCGGCAGCGGCTGATGCATAACAGGCGGGCGGGGGAGCTGCTGCCGCTCCTGAAACGCTTTGCGGCGGCGGGGATTGCTTTTCACACCCAGGCGGTGCTCTGTCCCGGTTTAAACGACGGGGAAGCCCTGGAGCGGACCATCGCCGACCTCTATGACCTTTATCCCGCCGTGCGCACCCTGGCAGTGGTGCCCGTGGGACTGACGGGACACCGCGAGGGACTTTACCCTGTTGTTCCGGGAAACCGGGAATTTGCCGGGGCCGTCCTGGCGCAGGTCGGGCGCTGGCAGCGGAAGGCACTGGCCGAGGCGGGGACGCGTTTTGTTTTTGCTGCCGACGAGTTTTATACCCTGGCCGGCCGGGCCATCCCGCCGGAAGAGGATTATGAAGGCTATCCGCAGCTGGAAAACGGAGTGGGCCTGGTGCGCCTGCTGCTTGCGGAGTGGGAAGAAAGCGAGCGGCACTTGCCGCGGCATGTGGACCCGCCCGTAGTTGCCACCGTAGCCACGGGCGTAGCGGCGGCCCCTTATTTGCAGCCCATTATTGACCGGC
>DUUE01000368.1 GCA_012841735.1 Bacillota bacterium
AAGTGTCTGCAGAATCCTGAGAAAAAGGAGAAGACCAGTGAATTCAACCGGGCGTTACCCAAATTTTAAGCAGGGAATACTTTTGCTTTTATTGTTTCTTGTGCTGCAAGTAGGCCTGATCATAACCATTATTGCCCTGGAAATCCTGCTTTTCGGGCCGCAGCTGCTGAAGTTTGTTAAAAACCTGATTCCTTTCCTGGCCATAACCGTCATCCTTGTCCTCGGCTGCAGAAAAAACGGTGAGTCTTGCAGGCAGTCTTACCCGCTCGGCCCCTTTCCCGCCGCCCTGCTGCCGCCCATGCTTTTGGCTCTGCTGGGCCTCGGCATTGTTGTGTCAGAACTTGACAACCTACTGCAGCAGTTTTTGCCGCTTCCCGAATGGTTCAGTGACATTTTTGCCGGGGGTGGTCCCGAACTGCTGCTGATAGCAGTAATCCTGGCCCCTGTGTTGGAAGAGTTATTATTCCGGGGGCTGATGCTGCGCGGTTTTTTGACCCATCACAGCACAGCCAAAGCCATTTTGGGTTCCGCCCTGCTTTTTGCCGTGGCGCATTTCAACCCGTGGCAGTTTGCAACCGCTTTTTGTGCCGGCCTGCTTTTTGGCTGGTGGTTTCTGCATACCGGGTCTCTGCTGCCCTGCATCGTCGGGCATGCCGTCCATAACGGGCTGCCGTTTTTACTGCTGCTGCTGCAGCTTGAGATCCCCGGGTATACAGTCCCCGGTTCTTTCCAGCCCTTCTGGTTTGATTTGCTTGGTGTGCTGCTGCTGGCTGCCGGCATCCTGCTGTTGCGCAGGAAATTTGCAGAGCAAGACGGCAGGCAGTAAGCCGGTCCCGCCTGCCGGGACCAGCTTTGTCACAGGAAACAAAAGTTTCAGCCACGCAGAAAGCGGTCCAGAAAAGCGAGGTTTTTCTCCAGGTTCTCCCGGGTGAAAAAGCACGGGTCAGCATGGCCTGCCTCAGCCAGAATCTCAAGGAATACTTTGTTCCTGCCGGCGGCTTTTCCCAGTTTCTCCGCCAGGGCAACTGACTGTTCGCAGGGGACCACAATATCCTTCCTGCCGTGCTGGATGAAGAACGGCGGTGCGTCAGCAGTCAGATAAGTTTCCGGGTTGGCCGCCCGTGCCAGTTCCGGCGCGTCTGCAAGCGCAGCTCCGAGAAAGAGCTCTTCCAGGGTGCAGAGGCCGGGCTGCGGCGGTGTCACGCCCATAGCCTGCAGCTGTCTCCTCATCGCCAGGAAATCGCAGGGACCATACCAGTCCACCACTGCCCGGACGGTTGCAGAATAGCCGGGGGAACCCAGGGAGGTATCGTTTAACTGCCCCGCAGCTTCCGAGGTGGCTGCCAGAGCGGCCAGGTGCCCGCCCGCCGAATCTCCCCAGAGGGCAATGCGGTCCGGCAGCAGGTGATACTGCTGTGCATGCCGGCGCAACCAGCGGACGGCCGCTTTAACTTCATAAACCTGCACCGGGAATTCGGCTTTGTCACTTAAGGTGTAGTCGACGGAAACGAGGGCATACCCCCGTTGCAGTACATAAAACAACGGCTCCATGGTAATTGAGCGTTTGTTCCCCATAAACCAGCCGCCGCCGTGGATGTAGAGAATGACAGGCCAGGGGCCGCTGCCTGCCTCCGGCAGGTAAATGTCCAATGTCTGCCCGTCCGTTTTGTCGGTGTAAGGTAGATCAAGCCACTTGCGACTGAATCTGTCCACCTGAACGTCAGGCACGGCGGCAAAAACACCTAACTGCCGCCGCCATTGCTCCACATACTGCGCTTTCGGCACTCCCCCGATCAGCAGTTCCTGCTGTGCGCCCATAAGATCCCCCCTAAAGAATAGTTTTTCCTCTTATGGTTAATTATACCGCAGCGGCGGGCGGTAAAACAACCGTCAACCTGTCCCGGTGCATATTGACCGGGAGCAAAAAGCACCATAAAATGAAAACAAAAAAAGCAGCCTGTGCCAATTATGGCGGCTGCAACTTGTACAAGCCTGGAGGAGTATTATGTACCATGTATTGAGTTGTGACCAGTTTAGCAGGGCCGACCTGGAAGGCATTTTCCGGCTGACAGACAATATCCGCGCTCAGCCCCGGGCTTTCCGGACGGCGCTGGCCGGCAAAATTGTCGCCACTGTTTTTTATGAGCCCAGTACCAGGACAAGACTGTCTTTTGAAGCGGCGGTCTTACGCCTGGGCGGAACTGTAATCAGCACGGAAAATGCAAAGGAAATGTCTTCGGCCATTAAAGGCGAGAGCCTGCCGGATACAATCCGTGTTATTGGCGGTTATTGTGACGCCATTGTCCTGCGGCATCCCGACATCAGGTCGGCGGAAGATGCGGCCAGGGTGTCACAGGTGCCTGTGCTCAATGCGGGCAGCGGCAGCGGGGAACATCCCACCCAGGCTGTTTTGGATGTCTATACCATTTACCAGTACAAGCAAAAAATTGACGGCCTGAAGGTCGCCGTCCTGGGTGACCTGCTTTTCGGCCGTACCGTCCACTCACTGGTTAAACTGCTTGCTTTATACGAGGATATTACCATTTATGGCTTAAGCCATGATGTTTTGAGCCTGCCGGAGGATTACTCGGCTTACCTGGAGGCAAGAGGTATCCGCTACATACCCTGCCGCTCGCTCCCTGAGATCCCGCCGGAAGTTGACGTTCTCTACCATACGCGCACACAGACGGAACGTTTTGCCAACACCGACCTGCCAATTGAGGAGTTTGTCATCGATAAAAAAGCCCTGGATTATTTTTCTCCCCATACCATCCTGATGCATCCCCTGCCCCGCAGGAATGAAATCGCGCCGGATGTGGACGGGGACAGGCGGGCGGTGTTTTTTGCCCAGTCACATTACGGCATGTATGTACGCATGAGTTTGTTGCACAGCATTCTCAAACAGGACAGCGAGGGCTGAAAATGAGGGTGCTGCAAATAAGAGGTTGTGCAATCGGCAGCGGCAGGCCTAAAATCTGTGTCCCCCTTACCGCCGGGACGCTGCCTGTTTTGCTTGCCGAGGCCCGGGAAGTGGCGGACCACAAGCCCGATTTGGCCGAGTGGCGGGCCGACTATTTGCATGATATGCATGACCCGCAGCAGGCAAGAGCGGCGCTGCGGCAATTGCGTGCCGCACTGGGAGAGCTGCCGCTTATTTTTACCTGCCGTGACCGGCGGGAAGGCGGTGTGCGGGAAATGGCACCGGAAGCCAGGGTAAGGCTGCTGCAGGCCGCCGCCACCGGCGGCGCCGACCTGGTGGACATTGAACTGCAGTCCGGCATTAACAACATCCGCGCTGTCACAAGCCTCGCCCGGGAACATGGCGTTTACGTCATTGTCTCTTTCCATGATTTTGCCGCAACACCCCCGGTGGCGGAAATGGTCCGGATCCTGTGCCGCCAGCAGGACCTGGGTGCGGATATTGTCAAGCTGGCCGTCATGCCCCGGACTCCCCGGGATGTATTGCACCTGCTGGAGGCCACGCTCCTTTTCAGGGAAAATTACGCGCAGGTGCCTGTCATTACCATGGCCATGTCTGGCCTGGGCCTGATCAGCCGTCTTGCCGGCGCCGCTTTCGGTTCGGATCTTACTTTTGCTTCTTACCGCAGGCAGACTGCTCCCGGTCAGATCCCCCTGGAGCTGCTGCGGGCAATCCAGCATTTGGCGTAACAGGGCAGGCAGCGTTATTGTGCCTGCCCCTGCTGCTTGTGCAGGGTGCGCAGCAGCCTGGCAAACATGGCCACGGAAAGGAAAATGGAGAGAAAGTCGGAAACGGGATGGGCGAAGATAAAGCCGTTTAAGCCGAAGAAAGTATTCAGAATCAGAATGGAAGGGACAAAGAAAAGTCCCTGCCGTCCCAGGGAAAGAATCATTGATTCAAGTCCTTTTCCCATGGCCTGGAAAGAAACCATAATGGTAATCTGCACCGACATAAAAAGGCCGGGGACGGCAAAAAGGCGCAGCACACGTGCACCAAGGGCAATGATTTCACTGTTGTCAATAAAGGCGCGGATGATTTGCGGCGCCAGGGTCAGGCCGACGGCGGTAAATAAGGCGGACAGCACCGTCCCGATGGTAATGGTGAATTTGAAGCCTTCTTTCAGGCGCCCGAAAAGTTTGGCGCCAAAGCAGTAGCCCGCCAGCGGCTGGTAGCCGAGGGCAAGGCCATGGATGAGCATAAAAGCCAGGGAGCTGGTGCGCATGACGATTCCCATGGCGGCAATGACTGTGTCACCGTAGGATGCGGCCACGGCATTGGAGAATGTATGGACCACACTCATCAGGATCTGGTTGACAGCTACCGGGATGCCGATTTTACAGATATCGATGATAATACCCCGGTGGAAGGAAAAGTAGGCGGGGGAGATGGAGACCACGCTTTTTTTGCGGACAAAATAAGTAATATAGTAGAGCACGCCGAATGAATTGCCGATAATGGTGGCTATGGCCGCACCGCGCACACCCAGATTTAAAGTGAGGATAAAAATGGGGTCCAGCAGGATATTGATGACCGTGCCGGTCATCATGCCGATCATGGCTTCTGTGGTGGCCCCTTCGGCGCGCAGGATACCGCTTAATGAGACCTGCAGCAGCAGCACGGGGGCAAAAGCCATAATATATGACAAATAGATTTGAGTGAGCCGGAAAGTGTCCCCTGCGGCACCGATCAGCGTAAGAATGCGCTTAATATTAAGCAGAAAAACGGCAGCCATGACAATGCCTGTGCCCACCGCCAGGAAAAAGGAAATGGCGGCGGCTCTTTTGGCGTTTTCCAGTTCCTTTCTGCCCAGAGCCCTGGAAATGTAAGAGGCGCCGCCGGTGGCAAACAGGTTGCCGAAGGCCTGTAATGTCATAAAAAGAGGAAAGGCAAGGGTAACGGCCGCAACGGCATTGGCGTCATTCAACCGGCCGATGAAAAAGGTGTCGGCCAGATTGTAAAGCGCCTGGACAATCATGCCCATCATGGTGGGCAGAGCCAGTGTTACCACTGCCTTCCGGATCGGCGCCTTTTCCAGAATCTGCAGACGGTCTGTTTGCATTAACAGGTCCTCTCTTTAGTGCAAAATTTTTTCCATTAAACTGATGATGGTATTGCAGGCATGGAAAAATTGTTCCCGCTCGGCGGCAGAAAGCACTTTAAACTTGGTATCATAATATTTCCTGATGTCGGCGTCCAGCTCACTGACGTAAGCTTTGCCTTTTGCCGTCAATTCCAGTGAAATTTTCCGTTTGTCCGCAGTGTCCGGCCTGCGGCTTAAATAGTCCATTGTTTCCAGCTTGTCGACAATGTGCGTAAAGGAACCTTTTTCAACGCCGGTATATTTGCTTAACTCCGTCATGCTTTTATCGCCATGCATTTTGACTGCCAAAAGTGTCCGCTCCTGTGATTTATTGAGCAGCCGGGCAGACTCCTGTTTCCAGAAGCCGTCCAGAAGTTCAAATTTCAGCCGGGGGATGGCCCACAGCAGTTTCAATAATTGAGCATCTGAAATTTCCACATGAGCACCTCTTTTCAGGTAATAGTTTGCATTACAACCAGGCTTTCCTATTATAGCTGATATTACTCGCCGGGAACAAGTTTTTTTGCGAAATTCCCTCCTGCCGCCGGGGAGACCAAAAAAGACAGCCCGCAAGGACTGTCTTTTTCCCGCCGCAGCGTCTAAACGGCTTCGTAAAAAATATCTTCTTCATCATAACCGAGTTTGCGCAAAACTTGCAGCATATCTGCAGTCATTGCTTTCGAACCGCAGATATACGTTTTATAACCGGTTAATGCCAACTCTTCCACCACGTTTGTGACATAGCCTTTGCGCACCTGCGGATCTTCCGGACGGGACACAACTTTCAGATAGCGGAAACGGGGATGTTTTGCGGCCAGTTCCCTGAAGTATTCATCATAAATAAAATCATTTTCATGGCGTACACCGTAAACAAGGGTGACATCCCGGGCGGCGCTGCCTTTTTCCAGGACATCATACACAAGCGGGATGAATGGCGTGATGCCGATCCCGTTGGCCACAAAAAGCAGCCTTGCCGCTTTTTTGTCCACCTGCAAGCTGTTGCCCAGCGGTCCTTCCAGTTCCACCACGTCTCCCGCTTTCACATTATTAAAGATCATTTCTGTCCCGTAACCGTCTTTGACCTTTTTCACAATAATACCGGCAGAACGTCCGTCCGTGCAGTAGGAAGAGATGGTATAGGCCCGGAACATTTCCGGGTTATCCTGAATTTTCAGCAACAGGAACTGTCCCGGCTTGTAGCTGATTTTTTCCGGTTCCAGAAATTGAAAAGTATACTCCCTGACATCCGGTTTCAGCTCTTTGACTGCGGCTACCCTGGCGGTAATGCGCCGCCGCCCGTCGGCGCCGCTCTCATCTGTCCGGGCACTTTTTGCCGCCGCCTCCTGCTCCGGGCCGATATACAGTATCCCGGCCGGGCAGTTTTCCACGCAGGTGGCACACTTAATGCAGTTTTCGGCGGTAAACTGGTTATGCTCCGGAAACTCGGCATACGGTAACAGCTGCATGGGGCAGACACGTGCGCATTTGCCGCATTTATGACACAGTTTGCTGCTTGTGATGGAGACTTTTACATCTGTTTTCCGGGCAACCCCCAGCAGTTTGCCCAGTTTAGATGAAAGTCTCTGTAAAACTCCCATGGGGCAAAAATTGCACCACGTCCGTGGAGTGACAAAAAGGCTTAACAACACGCCGGCAATTATTACCATTAAATAGCTGGACACAAAAATCATACCGAGACGGTCCCAGAAGGCACCTGTGCCCGACAGTGACCAGACACGAATGAACTTTCTTGTCAGGTTGAAAGTGAACCACAGGAAAAAGCCGCCGACCACAATTTTGGCTTTAAAGAAAGCGGGAATTTTGCTGTTTCTGCTCAAAGGCAGCAAAGAATCGAAGAGGCTGCCGTGGGCGCAGAAGTTGCCGCACCAGTACCTGCCCCGGAAGAAAGCCATTATTACCAGAGACAGCATAACAGGAATAACCAGAAGCCCCAGCCTCGGGTACCACAGCCCTCCGATGCCGACCAGCAACGTAAAAAGCCAGGCATATTTTCTGACGGGGGTAAAAAGACGGCCCGTCTTGATGAAATATGAACTCACTTTGCCCTTCCTCCATTCAAAAAAAATACCCCTATGGGGTATATAGTAAGCTATCCTGTTCCGGTTGTCAAGGGTAAATAATTTTTTTAGAGGTTGTTTGCGCCGATAATCTGCTCAATGCTTACGCCGTAACGCTTTGCCAGGGAATAGAGCGTGTCGCCGGTCTCTACCGTGATGGTGATACTGTTTTTTTCAGGCGGCGGCAGCATTTCGTTGACTGTTACCAAAGTGTAGCCCTGTTCCCGCAGGCCGGTGATAATGGCGGGGAGTGCTTCCACCGTGTGGTAACCGCCGATATGCAGCAG
>DUUE01000079.1 GCA_012841735.1 Bacillota bacterium
AAGTGTATACTTTGTCCACAGTGCGCTCATATAGTTCGCCAAAAGCCGCCCGGTCTGTCCTGGCCAGGAGAATCAGTTCTGTTTCGCTTTTCTGTCTCAGTTCCGTCCCGGGGGAAATCAAGCAATTCACCTTCCTTTCACCTCTATAACGAAGAAGGAGGAGTTTTGTCACGCACTAAATTTGTTTTTATTGTTTGCTCCTTAGTTTCCGGTAAAACTGGTTGGGACAGTAGATGGTTATGTAAAGACAACCGTCACCGGAAATTAATCGGTCTTCTTAATTTGGATAGCAAAACAACATTTCATCCCTGGTATCAATGATTACAAAAATTCGCACTCTGGTGTTCGGAGTGCCAATTTGCTGTCAGACAGCTTTTTATTTTTTTACAGGAGTTGCGGAGGATGACGGGGTTTACTTAGTTGGAGGGGCATAAGTTGCTTGAGGAGCAAAAATCAACGGTGAAAAGAATCAAAAAAATAGTGTTAAATTAGTAAGGCGGCAGGAGAAAAATTCTGTTGACAAAAACAACTTTGTCCCCTATGATAGTGAGTATATAAAAAGGCAATGACCGGGAAGTAGTAGCAGCAAGTCCTGATCCTTACAGAGAGCTTTCGGCTGGTGAAAAGAAAGCAGGTATGGCGCTGTGAATTCATCCCCTAGCCGCACACTGAACGGCCTGTGCCCTGTAGGATGTGCCGGTTCCGCCCGTTACCGCGGGGGGCAATGATGGTTGCCCGCTAAGGCTGCTTTTGCAGTGAAGACAAGGTGGTACCGCGAACTAATAATTCGCCCCTGTTAAACAGGCGGCGATTTTTTATTTTAAAAACATCATGGAGGGGATAAAATGAAAATTCTGACGAAAACTGTGGCTATTGTGCTTATTGCAGGCATTATGCTTGCCCTTGCGGGCTGCTCGGGCAGCAAGGGCGGCGAACAGTTTACGGTGGGGATCATCCAGTATGTTGATCATGTGGCGCTGGATGCGGCCCGGGAAGGTTTTATTGCAGCCCTGGCGGACAACGGTTATAAAGACGGCGACAAGATTGTGCTTGACTACCATAATGCCCAGGCCGTGGCCGGCAAGACAAAGGATATTCCCATCCTGGGGACGGCCATTACGGACTACGTGGCCGCCAGGCTGGCGGATTCCAATGAAAAGCCGGGGGGCAATGTGAGCGGTACCACCGACATGAACCCCATTAAAGAACAGATTGATCTTTTGGTAAAACTGGTGCCCGGGGCAAAAACGGTGGGCGTCCTTTATACTTCCAGCGAAGACAACTCCGTTGTTCAGGCGGGACTGGCACGGCAGGCAATTGAGGCGCTTGGCCTGACCTACACGGAAGTGACCGTCTCCAACTCCAATGAAGTGCAGCAGGCGACACAGGCCATAGTGGAGAAATGCGACGCCATTTACATTCCCACAGACAATATATTTGCTTCCGCCATGCCCGTGGTGCACGGCGTCACCTCCCAGTCGAAAACCCCCGTCATCTGCGGCGAAGCGGGAATGGTGGAAAACGGCGGCCTGGCCACCCTGGGGATCAACTATTATAACCTTGGTTACCAGACCGGATTGATGGCGCTCCGGATTCTGGAGGACGGGGCAAAGCCGGCTGACATGCCTATTGAATCCTCCACTGAGTATGAATTTGCCATCAATGGGGATGTGGCGGCGGAAATAGGCCTGGAAATCCCGGCAGACTTGCAGGAATATGTGATTTCGTCAAAATAAAACCAAACTTTTTTCGCAACAATAACCAAGCAGAAACGAGTGGGTAAAAATGTTACAGATTCTATTGGCGGCCGTCATGCTGGGCCTGCTGTGGTCCGTGATGACAATCGGTGTTTATCTTACCTACCGCATCCTTGGCATTGCGGACCTGACAGTGGAAGGAACCATTGCCATGGGCGCGGCTATTGCCGCCCGGGCTGTGATCGGCGGTATAGACCCTTATGCGGCAACCCTGCTTGCCATCCTGGGAGGGATGGCAGCAGGGCTTATTACCGGCCTGCTGCATACCAAATTAAAAATACCGGCACTTTTGTCCGGTATTTTAACCATGATTGCCCTTTATTCAGTAAACCTGCGCATTCTCGGCAAAGCCAACCTGTCTTTGCTGCGACTGGATACTGTCTACACCGTTTTTGACGGTCTGGCCGGGATTCCGCTTTTTGCCGAAGCGGGCATCGGGCACCTTGTTCCTGTGATTGCCCTGGGGTTGCTGTGTGTGCCGGTCATTATCTGTATTTTGTATTGGTTTTTCGGGACGGAAATCGGCTGTTCCATCCGGGCCACGGGGGATAACCCCCAAATGTCCCGTGCCCAGGGGATTAATACGGGTAATATGATCATTCTGGGTCTGATCATCAGCAACGGCCTGGTGGCATTGAGCGGCGCTCTTATTGCCCAGCAGCAGAGTTTTGCCGATATTCAGATGGGGATCGGCTCCATTGTTATTGGCCTGGCATCCGTTATTATCGGGGAAGTGCTGTTTGGCAAAGGGAGTTTCTATAGCCGTCTCATTTCCCTGGTGCTGGGTGCCATTACCTACCGGGTCATAATTGCCTTTGTGCTGGAACTGGGGATGCCTGCCAACGACCTGAAAATGTTTACCGCCATTACGGTGGCCCTGGCCCTGTCATTGCCCGAATTAAGATCTTACCTGCGGCCTGTTGCGGCCGGTTTGAAAGGGGGGGCGGAAAATGCTTCTGGTAAACGGAGTGTCTAAAACTTTTAACCGTGGCACGGTGAACGAAAAAACCGCACTGCATAATGTAAGCCTCCACCTGAATGAGGGCGATTTTGTCACTTTAATCGGCGGCAACGGTTCCGGCAAGTCCACTTTGCTCAACTGCATTGCCGGGGTGCATGAAGTTGACAGTGGCTCCATCATTATTGACGGCAAAGATGTGACCAAACTGCCGGAGCACAAGCGCGCCGGTATCCTGGGACGTGTCTTTCAGGACCCCCTGGAGGGCACTGCCGCCAACATGTGGATTGAAGAAAACATGGCGCTTGCCTTTCGCCGGGGGCGGAGGCGCACGCTGAGGTGGGGTATTTCCGGCAAAGAACGGGAATTGTACAGGACACTTTTAAGCCAGCTGGACCTGGGCCTGGAAAACCGCCTGAGCGTAAAAGTAGGCCTGCTTTCCGGCGGCCAGCGGCAGGCCCTCACACTGCTGATGGCCATCCTGAAGCAGCCTAAACTTTTGCTGTTGGATGAACATACGGCGGCCCTGGACCCCAAGACTGCCGCCAAAGTGCTGTCATTAACCGCTAAATTTGTTGCCCGGGAAAAACTTACCACCCTGATGGTGACACATAATATGCGGGATGCCATCCGCTTTGGCAACCGCCTGATTATGATGTATGAGGGCAGGATTTTACTTGATATCCGGGGGGAAGCCAAGCAGGAACTTACCGTTGAAGACCTGCTGCAGCGTTTCGGGCAGGCCAGCGGCGCCGAATTTGCCAATGACCGTGCCCTTTTGTCCTGACTTATTCAAAAGAGCTGTTTGATTTTTTTGGTCCGGCGGTGCGGGGCAAAAAGACGGTAATCCAGGCGGGGGAAAATATTGTCAGCCGCTTCCAGCTTGCGCAGCCATGTTTCATCAACATTTTTGTGATATAGCTGTTCCAGCAGGCGGTTAAAGCGGATCAGGTGGTCCCCCGCCCTTTGTTTGGCATATTCCACCATGGTGCCGGCGGTCATAATAAAAGGCCAGTCACTCGCTTGGGCCAGCAAAAGCTCCCGCCCCAACTGGTTGAGGGCGTCCCGCTGCAGGCCGCGGGCGTTTGGGAAATCGCCGGCGGCCCTGATCATGCGTTCGGCTGCCATGTGCAGGTGGCGGTAGAGCCAGTCGTTGCTCCGGTTGAGCCACATTTCATGGTAGCCGTGATTTCCCCAGCTGGAAGCGGACGGCTGCGCTTCCTGCAGGGGCAGTCCCAATCGCAGGTATTCGCCGGGGGTGATGGTGGTAAAGACATCTTGGTCACAATGCGCTTTGCGGAAAAAGTCTTCCAGCCAGGCCGGCCCTTCATACCACCAGTGCCCGAAAAGTTCGGCGTCATACGGCGCCACCACAATGGGCGGGCGGTCCATCTGCCCGGCGGCATATTCAATCTGGCGTTCGCGGTTAAACATAAAATTGCCTGCGTGTTCAGCCAGTTTTTTTTGTGCCGCTTCCGGGTCGTAAGGTTCTTTGTGGTCGGTTTTGCCGGTGATGCGGTAGTATTTAAAGCCGGTATGGACACGGATGCCGTCGGGGTGGATATACGGGCCGATATAGTCAAGCGGCAGGTCATAGCCGATATCGCGGTAAAAATCACGGTAGGTAAAGTCTCCCGGGTAGCCTTCCGTTTTGCTCCAGACCTGTTTGCTTGTTTCTTCGTCCCGGCCAAAAGCGGCCACCCCGGCGGGTGTGACAAGGGGGCTGAAAGTGCCGTAGGCCGGGCGCGGGACGGCATAATAGATGCCGTGCGCATCCAGGAAGAAATAATTGATTCCCAGTTCCGCCAGGAGTTCATCCAGGCCGTAATCATAGGCGCATTCAGGCAGCCAGATGCCCTGCGGCGGCGAGCCGAAAAGCCGTGTGTGCTCTTCAACGGCAAGTCTGAGCTGGGCAGAGACTGCCTCCGGCTGTGTATAAAGGAGGGGCAGGTAGGCGTGGGTGGCTGCGGCAGTTATCAGTTCCACTTTTTTGGTTGCGGCCAGGCTGCGGAAAGCGGCGACCAGGTCGCCCTGGTAGCGTTCAAAGTAATCATAATAAGCCTGCTGCAGGCGGTGGCGGTACATTCTGGCCAGGGGAGAAAAAGCGGCATCACCGGAAGTGCGTATCACTTCCCTGTCGGCCAAGTCCAGCAGCCTGGTCAGATAGGCACGGTATTTTTCCTGCAGGCAATCATCCTGCCACATGGCGGCCAGGATGGGGGAAATGGAGATGGTAATCCGGAAAGGGACACCGTCCTCATGCAGGCGGGAAAAAACAGCCAGCAGGGGCAGGTATGTTTCCGTCAGGGCTTCAAAGTACCATTTTTCTTCCAGCGAATATGTATATTCAGGATGGCGGACATAGGGCAGGTGTGCATGCAATACCAGTGCCAGGTAGCCTTTACTCACCTTAATCCTCCTTCTGTGAGCAACTCTCGTGCGGTGTGAATTCCGCGGAAGAATAGCCTCCCACAATGCGGCGGCAGCAGCGGTGCTGCCAGAAAGCAAACATCCGCCAGCGGGGGTCAATGACAGCAGAAAGAGAATTGCGCGGAGTTCTCACTGTATTGGAGACAGCGAGAGAAATAAAAGTGCCATCGGTAAGGATGCGGCCCAACTCGGCACGATAAAGGCAACCCGCAGTAAGACCGTCAATGTACCAGTTGTCCGTTTCCGGCGGGATGTCAGCGTTTTTTTGGCCGCCACAGTCCGGCGAGGAAACAACGAGGATGGTTTTCCCCGCCTCCCAGCGGCCCGGATAAAGGTTGCGGAGCGCTTGCTCGTGCAGCGGGGTTATTTCCCAGTAAGCAAAAAGCGTGTGCGGGTCCTGCGGCAGGATAACCAGCCGGTCCACGCCGTATGCTGCGGGCAAATTGTGACCCGCATTCAGTTCAAGTCGGTCGGGTGCTTGCATAGGGGCCTCCTTACCAGCGTCTGCAATTTTTCCTCGTGTGAAAAAGCACATATATTAGTATTGCCGCTGCGTCCTCATCTTATAATCCCAAACACCGGGCGGCGCCATTTTTGCATAGAATGGCGGCATTGTGGCAAGCTATGCATGTATTTTACGCCAAATCGCACAGCCTGCGGCAGCGGAGGTTTTGGATGAGAATTGCGCTGGTAGCACCCGGGGAAAAAAACGAGGACCTACGGCAGGAATTTTTCCGCCTGGCCGGTGAGATTGCAGGTGCCGGCACCGAATGCCTGCTTTTTACAGAGGGCGGAGAGGAAAAGGGAGCAGAGAAGTATGCTGCTTTTTTTGTCCAGGTTAAACAGCAGCTTGTTCCGGTAACTGCTTTTGTGCGCACACAGACGGACGGTCTGAAAATTTTCTTTGTTTCAGCCGGGCATGCGGTGCCTTTTGCCGCTGCGGTGGCGGCAACCATCGGCAAGTTGGCTGCGGAGGGATGCCGGCCGGACCTTTTGCATCTTTTTTCCGCCGCAGATGCCGTGACCGCCCTCTTATGCCGGCAGTATCTGCGCCTGCCTTACATTTATTCTGTCCGCCGCCTGCAGGAAATAAAACAGAGCAAAGCCGATTTTACCGGTCTGGGAATACCCCTGCCCCGTGAATGCCCTGTGGCCGGTGACTATCTTTACACGGAACAACTGGCGGCAGCCTCCGCCCGTTACCTGGTGGATGAAACGGGAGATGCCCGTTTGTGGAAAGAATTTTTCTGTAATTTTCCCGGACGGTATGTGGAAGGCAAACCCTATACCGATACGGTGTTCTGGGCACAGCAGGGAGCACTGGGGGAAGCGCGCCGTCAAAAAAAGGCGGAGTTGTTTGGTGCCTGTGCCGCCGCCGTTGTGGCGGCGCAGGAAAGAAGTGGGCCTTTGCCCCGGGCGGAAGGAGTTGTCTGTGTGCCGGAGCCTGCATCTTTGGCGGAGCGCCGGGAACTCTTTGCCGCCGCGGATTTTTACCTGGTGACGCAGGAGTGTAAAGATTTGCACCGCCTGGCACAGGCCATGGCTGCCGGCTGCCTGCCGCTGGTACCGGCCGGTAGCGCAGCCGCCGGCCTGCTTTTGGCCGGCGGCGGTGAGGCCGGTCAGTTCTGGTTTTCTTACCGGCAGGAGGACTGGCCGGAGGTGCTTGCCATGTCCGCAGCCCGGCTGCATTTAGGCCGGGAGCAGTTGCAGGCTGCCAGGCAGAAGGCCAGGAGTTTCGCCGCCAGCAATTTCAGTTATGCTGCGGCAGCCGCCCTTTATGTGCAGATTTACCGGGGATCCGCCCCGGTCAGGCTGCCTTTTGTCACGGAAAATCTGCGCGTGCCGGTGGCGGCCGGCCCGGGGGAGGTTTTATGATGAAGGGGAAAATCCGGCTCATTCTTGCCCTCCATAATCATCAGCCGGAGGGCAATTTGCCCGAAGTCTTTGCCCAAACTTTCGCAGCGGCTTACGAGCCGTTTCTCAGCGTGCTGGAACGTTTCCCCCACATCAAAGTGGTCCAGCATTATTCCGGCATCCTGCTGCGCTGGCTGGCGGAGCAGCGCCCCGCTTTCCTGGACAGGCTGCGGAAACTGCTTGCCGCAGGACAGCTGGAGTTGATGGGAGGCGCCTTTTATGAGCCGATCCTGGTAATGATTCCCGAGGAAGACAGAATAGGGCAGATAAAAAAAAATGAGCCGTTTTTTGCGGGAGCATTTTCAGGTGGATGCGGCGGGGGCATGGCTGGCCGAGCGTGTGTGGGAACCGCAGCTTGCCGCCCCGCTGGCCAAGGCCGGTATCAGGTATACTGTGCTGGATGATGCAATTTTTAAAAAAGCGGGTCTCACAGAAGAGCAGACACTGCATTATTACCTGACGGAAGAAGGGGGGGAAAAACTTTTTCTTTTTCCCATCAGCGAAAAATTGCGCTACTTAGTCCCTTTTGCCGACCCGCAGAAAACGGTTGACTATCTGGCGGGTGCAGCCACGCCGCAGGGTGACCGGGTGGTGGTACTGGCTGACGACGGGGAAAAATTCGGCTCCTGGCCGGGAACGGCCAAACATGTCTATGAAAAAAAATGGCTGGAAAAATTTTTTGACTTGCTCTCGGAGAACAGCGACTGGCTCTCTGTCACCACTTTCAGCGAATATCTCCACAGCCGTCCGCCTGCCGGGCTTATTTACCTGCCCGCCGGCTCTTACCGCGAAATGGAGGAATGGTCCGGCGGTTCCTGGCGCAACTTTTTTACCCGTTATCCGGAAAGCAACCAGATACATAAAAAAATGCTTCATGTCCGGGAAAAAATTCAATTGCTGCCGGAAGGACCGCAGAAAAAAGCGGCGCAGGAATACCTCTGGGCGGGACAGTGCAACTGTGCCTACTGGCATGGTGTTTTTGGCGGCCTTTATCTCAATTTTCTCCGTTCCGCCCTTTACAGCCGCCTCATTGCCGCGGAAGAACTG
>DUUE01000313.1 GCA_012841735.1 Bacillota bacterium
AATCAGGCCGAAAATATGGCGGAGAATACTCTTTTTCCGGGAGGTAGGAGGCACAGACAGGGCTGCGCTCCCACAGGATGAGTTTGAAGCCAGGGAGAGGCGGCGGTGGGTACAGGAAACAATGTTTACCTTACCGTTAAAATACCGCGATGTGCTTTATCTGTATTATTTCGAGGAAATGAAGATCAAAGATATTGCCGAAGTGCTGGATTTAAGCGAATCCGGTGTAAAGACAAGGCTGCAGCGGGGCAGGGAAAAAATGAAAATGCTGCTGCAGGCGAGGGGGGTTGAGAAAGATGAATAAGCCGCAAGACCAGCGGGAACAGCAGTTAGACAAAAAAATCCGCCGCCTTTTTGCGGAAGAAATGAGTGCCATAACGCTTAACGATAGCTTACGCAAAAAACTGCTGGCCCGGCAGCAAGACATTACGCCCTTATCTCCCTGGCAGCGGTTTTTAGAAAAAGAAGTGACTGTCTCCTTCGCCCCCTTGACCCTGGCGGCTGTGGTTATGGTTTTGGCTTGTGGGCTGGTACTTGCGACACTGTTTCTTCCCGGGGACATACCGGAACCAAAATACAGAATTATTGAAATGCAGGCAGCACAGGTTAACCTGAACCTGTCAACTCCTGCAGGAAGGGGATAAGCGGATGCGCCGGTTCCGTTTTAAAGTAAAACATTTACTTGGCTTTACTGCTGCTTTCACTGTCCTTTTAACGTTCTGCTATTTATGTGCGCCATATTTGCTTTTCTCCCTGGGAGAGAGATACAGGGCGCAGGGAGAACCGCAGAAAGCAAAAGTTTACTTTGACCGGATGATCCGTTACTTCCCGGCTCATGGCAAAACTGCTTCTGCCCTGGAGCAGGCGGCTCTTCTTACCGGGAGTAACTTTTTGCTGGTAACGCCCCGCGCTATCGGCAGCACAATGGGACGTCCGGGAGAAAGCCTGTCTCAGGAAGCGGTAGAGTATTACACCTTGCTGGTGGAACAATTTCCCGGGACGTGGCCGGCAAAAAGAGCCCAACAGGCTTTGACACTTCACACTTTAAGACGGCTGCTTACTGACGGTGAACTCCCGGCCGCCATGGCACAGCTGAAGGCGGCAATGGGGCATAAACTATATGACGAATCCATTTTTGTGTGGTACGCCGCTGAAGCTTTCCTGACACGGGGATACTACCACGAAGCCATTGCTTTTGTTGAAGAATTTCTGGCCGCCAATGAGGGCCAAACAGGGTATCCCTCTTTGCTGGAATTGTTGGGTGATGCCCACCGGGCGGCAGGTAATAAAGAAAAAGCCCTACACTACTATCAGCGTCTCCTGGAGAGGACGAAAAAAGAAAGTGCAAGGGCGGAGACCGATGACCTTGCACCGGTTGACTACTATCGTGAAAATATCGCCGCCATCGAGAAGAAAATAGCGCATGTCACTGCAGGGACGGGTGCCGGCGGTACAATTGCCGGTACGGTTACCCTGTCCGGCAAGCCCTTGCCGGGAGTGGAATTAATACTGCAACCCCTGACCAGCCACGATACGTACGTTATTTCCGGCCTGTATACAAATCTGCGTTTAATCAGTGACCAACAGGGACGCTTCGCCTTTACCAAGCTTGTGCCCGGATATTACGGCCTTGGGCTTGTCCTTAATCTCGATGAAGTGGGGGACGTCATCCTGAAAGGCGGCCGTTTCCCGCAGTCAGTCTTTTATGTGGGGGCCGGTGAAGTTGTTGCCTGGGATTTTGAGCTGGTAGAGACAATGAAAATTATTGCACCTGCCAATGGTGTCACGCTTGCTGCCGATGAGATTACTTTTACCTGGGAGCCGGTGGATGGTGCCGCCTACTACCGGCTTGAATTGGGTACGTATGCTGAAGCGGGATCTGCCAGTTCCATACGC
>DUUE01000148.1 GCA_012841735.1 Bacillota bacterium
AAACTTTTTCTGCGATAGAAAGGAATGTGTTGAATATGTGTTGAACTATTTCCATAAGACTTCACCTCTGAGTAGCTATTTTTTAGTTACTCGTCCGTGCTGGAACGGTGAAGTCTTTCTTCTATTTTTTGAAGGTCGATTCCTCCAAAAAACCCCTACAGTAACTTTACACTAACTTACCGGTAAGAAGAGGCTGCCTGCAGCGGCGGGAAAAGCAGGAAGCGCTTTTCGTTTTCTGTTGCGCTTCCTGAAAAAGAAGTGTACTCCTCAATTCACACAAAAGGTATAATACCATGAGGAAATAGGGCTGTCAAGTGCCTATTTTGCCCGGTGCAACTTACCGGGGCACAACCAATAGCTTGTGATAGTTTGTGGAACCTGCGGCTATTCCATGACAAGATCCCGGGTGACATTTTTTATCCATTTGCCCGACTTTACCCGCGCTGCAGCAATAAAACATTTTGTTACCTCTTCGGCCACAGCCAGTGCGTAAACAACATAAACGGGAAATCTGAATACCATTGCCCCCAGGATTGTCAGGGGCACGCCAATTAACCACATGGTAACAGCTTCTATATAAAAAGCCTGCTTTACGTCGCCGCCCCCGCGCAGCACACCGACAATATACATAAAGCCAAGTATCCTGACAACAAAAACAGCGGCCATCGTATAGAGAATAATACGGGAAGCATGGGAGACTGTTTCTGAAACATTAAAAAATGAAAGCAGCGGTTGGGCGGCAAGAGCCAAAAACACCCCCAGGATAATGCCGGTAAGCAGGGAAAGCAGCAGGAAGCGCCCTGCATATATTTTTGCTTCCTCCTCCCTGCCGGCGCCGATACTGTTGCCAATCATCACGGTAGCCGCATTTCCCAGGCCAAAAACAACAATCATAAACATATTGTTAATCGTATTACAAATCTGGACGGCGGCAACCGCCTGGCTTCCCATCCAGCCGTAGACAGCCTGATAGATCAGATTGGCCAGTCCAAAGTTAATATCATTGAATAAAGTAGGCAGCACAATACGATATGTGTCTTTGGCATACTGCAGGGTGAATGATGTTAATTCTTTGAATTTTGCTGCCAGGACCCCGTTGGACAGGTAAACAGATGCAACCAGGATTACAGTTTCCAAAACCCTGGCAATGACTGTGGCCATGGCGGCGCCCGCCACACCCAGTTCGGGGAAACCGAGTTTCCCGAAAATAAGGACATAATTAAAAAATGCATTGACAAACAATGCCACACCGCTGATCATCATGGGTAAAAACGCATTCCCGACAGCACGCAGAGCCGCATTGTAGGTAAAAGTAACCCCGGTAAAAATGTAGGCAATGAGGACTATACGCAAATAAACAGCTCCGGCCTGCAATACTGCCGGCTCCCGGTTAAAAAGACCGATAATGCGCGCCGGACCGGCAAATCCTACCAGCATAAAGATGAGGGAGACTATAAGACTGGAAACAAGTCCGATTCCCAGGATGCGCCTGATATTGGCGATATCTTTTTTTCCCCAGAATTGGGCGACAAAAATGGCACAGCCGAAAGCGATGCCAATTAAAAACATATGGAAAAAAAAGAAATATTGGTTGGCAATGCCAACGGCTGCAATCTCCGTTTCACCCATTTTGCCGACCATAACAGTATCAATCATATTGAGAAATGAGGAAATAAAGTTCTGTATCATTACCGGCAGCGCAATGGACAGCATTCTTTTCAGGAATTTCTTATCTGACAACAAACCCTGCATACATATCCCCCATCATAACAATACCAACTCTCCCCAAAGAGTTGGCAAACCGTTTTGCTCCAAGCCCTTAGCAATTATACATTCTAAAATGAATAATGTAAACTCTTCCCGGCAATTTAGTTGGAAATTGAACAAAATTTGTGGATAATTGCGACAATTGTGATTATTTCCAAGAAC
>DUUE01000178.1 GCA_012841735.1 Bacillota bacterium
AAGCTTTATCTGGATTTTTATTACTCCCGCATATTTTTCCCGCGCACCGTAAACACTGAGAATAAAACTGCAGTATTGAAGCCGGCCTGCCCGGCAGGATAAAAGGGGAAAACAATGAACGGATATGCTTTTACTTATACACTGCACCATGTTTTATTGTTAAAACTGCTGGCAGCACTTCCCTTCGACCGTGTACGGACACTGCATAACTTTTTCTTCCTGGCACTGGCAAACTGCCCCGCGGCACAATGTTCAGGCATCCGTTATGAGTTTTACAAGGGAGCAACCGGCGTCCATAGTTTTGAAATCCAAAGCTTTGTCGATGACCTGAAAAAAAGCGGACTGGTATGTGAAGAAGCGCTGGCACTTACCAAAGCAGGGCGTGAGTTTTACTGCCAGGTGGCATCGCTCCTGCATTATGAACGGTTTCCCGCATACTGCCTGCAGTTGGCCGGGAATTACCGGGACAGTCTCTGGCGCGTAAACCATGAAGTTATTTTCCACCCGCTTTTCCGGAAAAGTAAAACAGGCAGAAAAATCCTGTTGCCGCCGGCCTGAGAGGCTGATGCGGCGTTTTTCTGTCACCTGTGCTCACGGGACAAAAAGGAAATTGCCGCCCCGTTGACGAACTAGTTACGGAATATTCCGCAGTCGGCCAGGAAGACGGAGGGAAAAAGTGAGAGAAATTGTTTTACAGGGCGGGACGGTCGTTGACCCGAGCCAAAAGCTCCACGGAGTGTATGACGTTTTAATCGGCGAAGGCAAAGTGACGGCTGTTGCGCGCCGCATCCCTGCGGAAGACCGCATGATCCTGGATGTAAGCGGCCTGACAGTGGTTCCGGGGCTCATTGATGTGCATACACATTTGCGTGAGCCGGGGTATGAGGAAAAAGAAACTGTTCCGACAGGTGGCAGGGCGGCCGCCGCCGGCGGTTACACAGCCATTGCCGCCATGCCCAATACACGGCCGGTGACTGACAGTGCGGCAAAAATCAGGCAACTGAAGCAGCTGGCCGCCGGTACCCCGGTCAGAGTGTGGCCTGTGGGCGCGGCTACCAAAGGTTCTCTGGGGGAAGAAGCGGCGGAAATTGCCGCCATGGCTGAAAGCGGTGCCTGTGCGGTAACGGATGACGGCCGCGGCATTCAGTCGGCTGGGATGGCACGGCAGGTGCTGCAGCTGTGTGCACAGTCTGATCTGCCGCTGTTGGAGCATTGTGAGGATGAAAGCATTGCCGGGTGTGGCCAGCTTCATGGAGGCCGCCTGGCACAAAAACTAAAGCTGCCCGCCATCCCCGTCAGTTCGGAAACTGTCATGCTGGCAAGAGATATTCTGCTGGCCGGGGAAACGCAAGCCCGCCTGCACCTGATGCATCTTTCGGCGGCTGCTTCAGTGGAAATCCTGCGCCTGGCAAAAGAAAGGGGACTGCCGGTAACGGCGGAAGTAACACCCCACCACCTGCTGCTGACAGAAAATGACGTGGAAAACCTGGCGGCATTGGCCAAGATGAAACCCCCGCTGCGCAGTGCGGCGGACAGGGCGGCATTGCAGTCTGCCCTGGCAGAAGGGGTGATTGACATTATTGCCACGGATCATGCGCCGCATACGGAGACGGAAAAAAACAGCAGCTTCGCGGATGCGCCTTTCGGTGTTGTAGGGCTGGAAACTGCTTTCCCGGTGTTGTATACCTGCCTGGTGGAAGCAGGTATCCTGACCATTGATCAATTGGTGGACAGGATGTCCTGCCGTCCGGCGGCAGTTTTCCGCCTGCCCGGGGGCACCCTGAAACCGGGCAGCCCGGCCGATGTGGCTGTTTTTGACCTGCGGAGCCGCTATAAGATCGATAAAACGCGCTTTTATTCCAAAGGTAAGAATACACCGTTTCACGGCCTGACCGTCCGCGGCCGGCCGGTGCTGACACTGGTCGGGGGGCGGATTGTGATGCGTAACGGTAAAGTATATTAAGGAAAAGGAAAAAACGATGCCGAAAAAACAATTGCTTGAAATTATCAATCAGGAGAAAGTAGGGGAAGATGTTTACCGCCTTACCCTGCTGGGGGAAGTGGCAGCCCTGCCCGGGCAGTTTGTGCAGGTCAGTGTTTCTCCCTCTCTGGATCCTTTTTTAATGCGGCCGTTTTCTGTCCATGACTGCAGTACGGGCACACTGACACTGCTTTACAGGAAAGTTGGCCGGGGGACGGAACTGCTTGCCCGGCGGCGGCCGGGAGAGCTGCTGGCGGTGACAGGGCCGCTGGGCAAAGGTTTTCCTGCGGGGAAAGCGGACAGGACCGTGGTGGTCGCCGGCGGTATGGGGGCCGCCCCCCTGCTGTATTTGCTGCGTTCCCTGCGGTCTGCAGGCAAAGACGTGGCTTTTTTTTACGGGGCCGGGACGGCAGCCGGGCTGTTGCTGCAAAATACTTACCGCAGCCTGGCCGGGGAATTCACTGCGGTTACGGAAGACGGCAGCGCGGGGGAAAAGGGCCTGGTTACCCACTTTATCCGCCCCGCCCTGGCGGTGAAGCAGGCCGATTTGTATGCCTGCGGACCGCTACCCATGTTGCGGGCAGTGGCGGCGCTGGCAAAAGAGGCCGGCGCAGACT
>DUUE01000276.1 GCA_012841735.1 Bacillota bacterium
CATTCTATCTGACGCACAAGGGCAGGACAATGTTCCTCTCCTGAAAAGTAAAAATCAAGCCCGCCCGGGCTTGATTTTTACTTTTATTCAACCAGCCTTTTTTCCCCGCTGATGGCCTGCAGCGGGGCAATATCCTGTGTCACTTCCATGACGCCGAGGAATTCACCCTTGTCATTCCTGACGGCATAATAGCGGATAAAAACATATTTGTCGCCCATCTGCAGCCAGAAATCTTCATGATCCTTTTTGCCCGACCGCAAATCCTCAATAATTGCTTCCACAATATGAACACTGGCAGGAGGATGGCAGTTCGAGACCTGCCGCCCGATAATTGTCTTCGGGCGGGCAAAAATCCGCTCTTTGCCCTGTGAAAAGAATTTCACGGCCCCTTCTTTGTCCACATAAGTTATGTCTAGGGGGAGGGTATTAAAAATCGCATTAATTTCCTCCGGCTTAAGTATACCGGCAGAAAACCTGATATAGCCTTCGTCAAAAGCCTGCTCTCCCCTGGCCTGTTCTTTAGCCTCCACATCTACCCTGGCGGGCTGCCATTTCCCCTGCGGCCCTGTCAGTGTGTAACCAATCTCTCCGCTTTCCTCTTCAATCCTGATCCATTCATCTTCCGCCAGGGTTTCCGTCACCATGGGAAAGAGAATGTTTTCCTCCTTATAAATCATTTCCTTAACTCTGTCGACCGCCGCCCGGGCTTTTTCCACCAGTTCCTCCCTGCCGCCGCTGTAGTCTTCCAGTGCCCGGCGCACTTCCTTAATGGCGGCACGGATTTCATCGTCCACACCCCACATTACTTTCGGCGGTGCCGTTATACCGTATTTCTCAAGGTAAGGGAAGAGCAGGTTTTCCTTGCGGGAGTAATGCTTGTCTATTTCCCAGAGGGCGGTAAAGGCTTCAGCTAAAAGGCGGACATTGTCCGCACTGTCATCTTGTTGAAAACGTTCCAGCAGCGGCAGGATTTTACCGTCGATCAACTCCTCCAGCGCCCTGTTCTCCCGCTTGAAAGTATGCAGGGGATGCCCCGGTATTTCCGCCGGACTCTGCGGCTTATGGATATCCTCGATTGAACCTTTAAAGACGGCAGCATGAACATCACACAGCCGCTGAATCTCTTCCACGGGCATGCCTTCCATAATCAAAGCCTGTTCCATTTCCGAGATTTCACTGGCAGACACGCCTTCTATCAGCTTTTCGAAACGCTCCTTGACTTCATCCACGCTTTTTCCGTCATGCAGTTCCATAATCAGCTCTTTCAGGACTTTTTGCCGGTATTCCCTGTTATTAATAACTTCACTCATTTCATCGCCTCCTTTTATTCAATGATTGTATAGCCCCTGTTCCTGAATTCCGTCTTGATCTGCTCCAACTCAATTCCCCGCATGGCAGCTCCCTTGGGTATAGTCATAAAACGGCCCACCGTATTCAGCATGCCCGGGCACGTAATATTTTCAAAACCCAGTTCTTTCATAATTTCTGCGATTTCCGGGTTTTCCCTGCACAGGTCGCGGACAGATTTCTTCAGGTCAAGCTTTTTTTCCACCGGCACCAACTCCTTCCTTTTTATATAAATACATACTGCGCACTCCCCTCTTTTACCTCCACATGCGGCAGGCAAATTCCTTATATTAATCTTAAATTTTGGCATCCTTCGTTTGCTCTTTCCCGTTCTTCAAAATTATGATACTGTTTAGCCAGAAGTAATATACGCAAAGCTAATTTCTCCACGCGTGAAAGAAGGTGTCGCCATGTTTATTCATTTCCCGGAAATTCACCTGCCGGTGGAAGGGTTGGAAAATATCCCTCTTCCCGCCATGTATACCATCCGGCAGCACTATGAGACAGCGCATCTGACCGATGTGGCAGGCCACCTGCGCCGGCAACTGGTAAAAAACGTTCCGGACAAAGAACGTTTGGCAGGCAAAAGTATCTGCCTGACAGTGGGCAGCCGCGGTATCCCCTACCTGGCACGGCTTGTCCGCACCATCTGCGATGTGCTGAAGGAATGGAAAGCCCGCCCCTTTATTGTCCCGGCCATGGGCAGCCACGGCGGAGCCACCGCCGAAGGGCAAAAAGCAATACTTGCCGGCTATAACATTACGGAAGAAAGCATGGGTGTGCCCATCATCTCCTCCATGGAAGTGGTCTGCTACGGTGAACTGGACGGCATCCCGCTTTACTGCGACAAATATGCGTTTGCCGCAGACGGCATTGTCGTTTTTAACAAAGTGAAACCCCATACCGATTTCCGCGGCCGGCATGAAAGCGGGCTGGCCAAGATGGTAGCCATCGGCCTGGCAAAACATAAGGGAGCTGCCTGTTTTCACAGTTTCGGCGTGGACCGTTTTGCCGACCTCATCCCCCGCGTCTGCCAGCTCTTTCTTGCTGCAGGCAAACTGGCCTTTGGCGTCGGCGTGGTGCAAAACGCTTATGATGACATCTGCCATCTTGCTGTGTGTACAGCGGAAGATTTCCTTGCTGCAGATGCCAGGCTGCAGGCCCTGGCCAAGGAAAAAATCCCCCGCTTTAAATTCACCGACTGCGATGTCCTTATTATTGATGAAGTCGGCAAAAATATCAGCGGTTACGGCTTTGACCCCAATATTGTGGGTCGCAACAGCTCCGGCAACTTCCCTGGGCGTCCTTAACCTGAAACGCCTTTTTATCCGCGGTCTCACGCCGGAGAGCCATCATAACGGTGCCGGTCTGGGCAGCGCCGACATTACTACCCGCCGCTGCCTGAACAGTGTGGACTGGACCCATACCTGGATTAATATGCTGACGGCGGGCGCTCCTGCCGGCGGACGCATCCCCCTGTATGCGGAAAATGACAAAGAAGCGCTCCTGATCGCCCTCCGCACCTGCCCCGGCATTGATTATGCCAACGCCAGGGTGGCACGCATTAAAAATACCCTCTGTATGGATGTCATCCAGGTTTCGGAGGTACTCTACCGGGATATTAAAGACAGGGATGACGTGGAGTACATCAGCGGCCCCGCCCCCCTGCAGTTCGATGCCGACAACAATCTGC
>DUUE01000098.1 GCA_012841735.1 Bacillota bacterium
ATGCTTACCATTACGGATAAAGCGGCTACAGCACTGAAGGAAATATTTGCCCGGCAGGACAATCCTGCAGACCTGATGCTGCGTGTTTCTTTTGGAGGCTTCGGCTGAGGCGGTCCCAAGCTGCAATTAACTCTGGATGAGTTAACCACCGCAAATGACCGTGTAATTGAGAAAAACGGTGTGAAAATGGTTTATGACCGGGAACTTGAAGATTATGTGGCAAATACAGTGATAGATTACTCCACCGGCTTTTCAGAAAAGTGTTTTATCTCAGAGGCGGGCACATTTCTACCTGCTAAAGGCAAAAGAGAGACAGCCGCAATATCCACGGCTGTCTCTCTTTTTAGCAGTCTGCCCGGGGGAGTGTGGCAAAGCCTTTTTCCAGTTCCTCATCGGTGGGGATACGGTCGCTTAAAGTGCCTTCATTGTAGCTGCGGTAAGCCGACAGGTCAAAGTAGCCCGTCCCGGTGAGACCGAAGAGAATGGTCTTCTTTTCACCGGTTTCTTTGCATTTCAGCGCTTCATCAATGGCCACTTTCAGGGCATGGGCTGATTCCGGGGCCGGCAGGATGCCTTCCTGGCGGGCAAACATGGTGGCGGCGGCAAATACTTTTGTCTGCTCTACGGCACGCGCTTCAATTAAGCCGTCGTGGTACAGCTTGGAGATGATGCTGCTCATGCCGTGGTAGCGCAGCCCGCCTGCATGGTTGGGAGGGGGCATAAAGCCTGAGCCGAGAGTATACATTTTCAAAAGCGGGGTCATGCGGCCCGTGTCGCCGAAATCATAGGCATAGCGCCCCCTGGTCAGGGACGGGCAGGAAGCCGGTTCTACCGCAATAAAATGAATTTTGTTTTTGCCGTGGATTTTGTCTCCCATGAACGGGGCAATGAGGCCGCCGAAATTGGAACCGCCACCGGCACAGCCGATAATTATATCGGGCTCAATACCGTATTTTTCGCAGGCAATTCTGGTTTCTTCTCCGATAATGGACTGATGCAGCAGGACATGATCCAGGACACTGCCCAGGACGTAACGGGCATTTTCCGTAGTCATGGCTTTTTCCAGTGCCTCGGAGATGGCACAGCCCAGAGAGCCGCCCGTTTCGGGATTGGCAGCCAGAATGGCACGCCCCGCCGCCGTCGTCGCGGAAGGCGAGGGGATGACAGTGGCGCCATACGTTTCCATGACTGCTTTGCGGTAAGGTTTTTGCTCGGCCGAGATTTTTACCATATAGACGGTAAGATCAAGACCGTAGTAGGCACAGGCCATGGCGAGTGCAGTACCCCACTGTCCGGCACCCGTTTCCGTGGTCAGGGAGGTGATGCCCTGCTGATGGGCATAATACACCTGGGCGGCTGCGGAATTTAACTTGTGCGAGCCCGATGTGTTTGTGCCCTCAAACTTGTAGTAAATTTCGGCCGGTGTGTCCAGTGCCTCTTCCAGGCAGTAGGCGCGGATCAGAGGCGAGGGGCGGTACATTTTGTAAAAGTTGCGGAGTTCCTCCGGGATTTCAATATATTGGTCCTTTGTATTCAGCTCCTGGTCCACCAGTTCATCACAGAATACCTGGCGCAAATCGTCTTTTGTCATGGGCTTGAGTGTCCCCGGGTGCAGCATGGGATCGGGCAGTTCTTTCATGACTGCTTTCAGGTTATACCAGAATTTTGGCATCTCTTCTTCCGTCAGAAAAATTTTATAAGGTGTTTTTGCCATTTTGCTCCTTCCTTTCTGTAGATTATATTAAAAAAGCCTTTGCCCCGTTATGGGACAAAGGCTTTAAAGCTCTGTGGTACCACCCAAATTGCGCATCAAGCGCCGCTCATTGCCGTGTACAACCATACACGCTCCCTGGGTAACGGGCGGAGTTCCCGGCTTGCCTACTCTTTGCATTTCGGCTGCGCCCTCATGAGTCCATTCGCCATAAGCTTTACTGCCGCAATCCCACCGCCTGCGGCTCTCTGTGCGTAAAGGATCTTATGCTACTACTCTCACTCAACGGTTTCTCTGATGCTATTGTGCTCATCTTACAGGGAAAAAGCACTCTTGTCAAGTAAAAAAATGTGTCCTACTCTTATTTTGTTTACGTCATGTAATAATGTGCAGATTCCTGAAAAACTGCCGTCAGGTGACGCACCTGACGCAGGAACGTGGGTGGGAAAAGTGAAATAACTTGACAGTAAAGCGCTGTTGATGCTATCGTTATGTTGTAAATACATAACAGGGGAAAAATGCTTATAGCTCCGAGTTTGCTGGCCTAAAGTGCTTACCATGGTCACAAACCGTCAGGGGTATGCGGGAAACGGCATACCCTCCCGTTGGAAAGGGGTGAAGAGGCATCTTAGGTTTTGTGCTGCCTTTCCAGCTGGAAAGGCAGCTGTTTTTTCAGCGTGAAATGCAACCGGATGGCCCCAGGGGGAGTGGTGCAATTGTAGTTGTCTTTTTCTGCCTGCTGATATTACTGCTGCCTTCCTGCGGTACCGGCCGGCTCCCTCCCTGTGTTACAGACAATATGGCCACAGGGGAAAAGGTGGTGCGGCTTAAACACCTGGAGCGCGCAAGCGTCCCGGAAGTGTATGTATTGTCCGGCAGGGAAAACACACCGCTGAGAATGGTGCTTGTGTGTGAGACGCAGGGTTACAACGGCCTGATCCGCTTGTGTGCTACGCTTGATTTACAGGAGCAGAAAATTGTGGCTGTCAACATCCTGGAGCATCAGGAAAGTGCCAATTACGGTGCCTATGCGGCTGAAAACTGGTTCAGGCGGCGTTTTGCCGGCAAGTCAGTGGCCAAAGACCTGCAGGTTGTGAAAATGGCAG
>DUUE01000080.1 GCA_012841735.1 Bacillota bacterium
AAAATCACTTCTTTTTCCGCGCGGCGCAGGCGCTGCCAGAGCGACGGTTCTTCCACCGCTTTGACACCCGTGCCCGTAATCAGGTTAATACCGTCTGCCAGCAGGTCGGCTGCCAGGATGGCTGCAGCCTGCTCGTCAAACTGCAGGGACAGAATCTGGGGAGCCATTTCCACCACCGTTACTTCCAGGCCGCGGCGGCGCAGGCCGTATGCCGCTTCCAGGCCGACAAACCCGCCCCCCACCACTACCACTCTGCGGGCATTTTCCGCCGCTGCCAGGATCTTTCTGGCATCAGCCAGGGTTCTCAGGCCGTAAGCCTCCACATGCTCCAGGCCGGAGATGGGCGGTATAAAGGAAGAAGCCCCCGTGGCAACCAGCAGGCGGTCATAGGGAATCTCACGCCCGTCTTCCAGGATTACCTGTTGTGCCGCCGCATCCACCTTTTCGGCTTTCCTGCCGAAAAGAGTGTTAATTTTGTTGCGGGCATAGAAGTTGCTGTCCCGGATGCACAGTGTTGCCTCCGGCCGCTGACCGGAGAGATAATCGGGCAGCAGGCAGCGGGAATATGCATGCTCAATTTCATCGGAAATAACGGTGATTTCCGCATCGGGCTGCAGCCCGCGCAGCGTTTCTGCCGCCGTGACCCCGGCCGCGCTGTTGCCAATAATGACATGGCGCATATTTACACCCCCCGCTACACTGCCTGCAGCATTTTTACAGCTTCTTTCTGCCGCCGCTGCAGGGCAAATTCATCCGGTTCAACAAAAACGAGAGCATTATTGGGGCAGGCGGCCACACAGGCCGGCTCTTTCCCCCGGCAACGGTCACACTTCAGGGCTTTGGCCTGGGGGCCGCTGTGATCCTGGACAATGGCTCCGTAGGGACAGGCCATAATACACATCCAGCAGCCCACACATTCCTGGTCATGGCCTTCATTACTGACAATGCCGGTTGCTTTGTCTTTTTGCATCGCTCCGCTCATACAGGCATCCACACAGGCCGGTTCCTCACAGTGCCTGCATGTTACCGGCACAGGACGGCCCTTGGCCAGGTGGACAAAAATCCGGGCGGGTGTACCTTCCAACAGGGCACCGGGTATGGTTTTTGAGGTGGAATGCTCAGCCGCACAGGCCTGAACGCACATCAGACAGCCGTTACACCGGTCCAGGTCGACAAATATTTCTCTCAACTGGAACGACCTCCTTGTAAGGAAAGGGGCTTTGCCCTTTCCGGAATTGTTGCCTTGCAGCGCTATTGCCCCGCCGCCAAAACCGGCGGAAGGAAAAACCGCTGGCATTGCTTTTGCAGTCAAATTTGCTTAAATACCCAGGGCTGCACGCTTGCCGTCTATATGGGCAATCATGGCCTGTGCCGCTTTTACCGGGTTTTCCTCCACCAGGACACGGCCGCCTGTCAGCTGCTCGATATCTTTGGTCAGAATTTGGGTAACAAGGGGACTGCCTGTTACCGGCGGCACAGGGCCGATATGTGTCAGCAGGCCGAAGGACACGGCAAAAATGCCGTCCGCCACAGCTTTCTGCTCCAGGTATTCCGGCGCTGAGGCCGCCACCGGCAGCTCACTGGGGTCAACACCCAGCGCATTGGCAATGGCAGTGACAGCCACACCGATCCGCCCGATATCCACACACGAACCAAAGTTCAGGACAGGGGGAATGCCGAGCGCCTTACAGACGGCGGCCAGGCTGCCACCCGCCTCGTCTGCCGCTTCAGGCCGCATTAAACCTTCAACCTGGGCGGCACTGCTCATGCAGCCGGCGGTAATGACAAGGACATTATTTTTGATTAATTCCTGCATAATGGCCAGCCCCTGGCCGTCATGGCCGTTGCGGTTGTTGGTGCAGCCCACCACGGCTGCTATCCCCCTGATGGCACCCGCTTTCACGGCATCCAGCAGCGGGTCAAGGGAACCGCCCAGTGCACCTAAAATGGACTCCACGGAAAAACCGGCTGTCACGGCATTTTTCTGGACAGGGATGACTATATCGCTGCCCCGCTCTTTATAGGCCTCAATGGCCATTTTAATCAGCTCTTTGGCCTGTTCGGCAACCTGCTCCGGGTCGTAGTCCACATGGTCTGTTACCCCCTCCATGCGCACCACGCGGTCAACAGAGACCAGCTTGGTATGGAAACGGTCAGCCGCCGTTTTCAGCCCGGGAGTGGAACAGTTCATATCCATCATCACCAGGTCGGCGGCACCGGTGGCCACAATATATTCCTGGATCAGCCAGTTGCCCAGCTGGCCGGCAAAACCGGCAGCCGTGGTCCCGTTCCGCTGCATCAGCTCCTGGCCGGTACACATGGAACCATAGACTTTAATCCCGCCGGCGCCGGCGGCCCGGGCCAACTGATGCATTTCTTCCGTCTGGGCGGCCTGAATAACAGCGGTGGCCACCAACGGCACATGGCCGTGCGCCACGATATTGACGGCTTTTGTATCAATAATGCCGAGGTCCGCCTCACTGGTGGTAATCTGCGGTGTCCCCAGCAGAATGTCCTGCAGGGTAATGGTGGCAACCAACCCCATATAACCGGTGGCGATGGCCAGGCGGACACAGGTGAGCAGCAGGTCCACAGGATCGGTGTTAATACTGGTCATGGATTTGGTCAGGGCATCACGGACTTCGGACAGGACACCGCCGGGAATAACCCCCAGTTTCTCCCAGGCGGCAAGGCGTGTGGGCGGGGCAAAAAGTTTCACCAGGGCCAGGGGCTCGTCACTGCATTTGCGCAGCTCGGCCAGGATCACATCGGCCAGTTCGGTGGCCAGCTCATTAGCCGGTTTGCCGGTATCAAGGCCCACAAGGCCGGCAATTTCCCGAAGCTTTGTTTCATCCGCTATTGTATAGGGTGTTTTCCCCTGCGCCGTGGCTTTGATGGTTTTCGCCACTTCCTCCAGGTGGTGTGCATAAGCGGCGGCACCATGGTTGGTCAGGCGCACCAGGTTCCTGGCAACAATGGTATCGGCCGTGGCGCCGCAAATCCCGCGCGACGCATTGGCGGTGATACGGCATGGCCCGTGGCTGCACAGCTGGC
>DUUE01000120.1 GCA_012841735.1 Bacillota bacterium
GACGAGGATATCTGCATAGGAGAAACCGGGAGCCAGCAGCTTATCTCTGCGGCGTCCCGAGCAGAATGTCCTGCAGGGTAATGGTGGCAACCAGCCCCATATATCCTGTGGCGATGGCCAGGCGGACACAGGTAAGAAGCAGGTCGACAGGGTCGGTGTTGATACTGGTCATGGATTTGGTCAGGGCATCACGGACTTCGGACAGGACACCGCCGGGGATAACCCCCAGTTTCTCCCAGGCGGCAAGGCGTGTGGGCGGGGCAAAAAGTTTCACCAGGGCCAGGGGCTCGTCACTGCCTTTGCGCAGTTCGACCAGGATCACATCGGCCAGTTCGGTAGCCAGCTCATTAGCCGGTTTTCCGGTATCAAGGCCCACAATGCCGGCAATTTCCCGGAGCTTTGCTTCATCCGCTATTGTATAGGGTGTTTTCCCCTGTGCCGTGGCTTTAATGGTTTTCGCCACTTCCTCCAGGTGGTGAGCATAAGCGGCGGCACCATGGTTGGTAAGACGCACCAGGTTCCTGGCAACAATGGTGTCGGCCGTGGCGCCGCAAATCCCGCGCGATGCATTGGCGGTGATACGGCATGGCCCGTGGCTGCACAGCTGGCAGCAGACACCTGTCATGCCGAAACCGCACTGCGGCTGCTGTTCCTGGTAGCGGTCAAAGATGGTTTTCAGGCCCATTTTTTGCGTTCTTTCATACATCTGGTTAATGGAAGCATGGGCTGAAACACAGGTGGAAGCCGACGGACAGAGCTCACAATTACTCATTGAACAAATTCCCCCTTACACCATATGTAGGTTGATTGGTGTATCCATTATGGCAAATCGCCCTCCCGTACTCCGTGATACAGATCACAGAAAGAAAAATTTTCAGATTATTTCTATCTTTAAACTCTGAATTGAAAATTTTGCGACACTGCAGCCTGCAGAATATTTTTGGAAATAAGCGGTCAGGCTAGAGATAACAAACAGACAGGTGATGCCAAGTGACTGTATCCCAACTGCCTTTTCTCCAGCCGGGCACCCTGCCGGGACTGCAGCAGGTGGAATCCCGCCTGCAGGAATTAAGCAGGGCGGAAGCCGGCTGGACAGACGCTTTTTCTTATGTGGTAACAAACGGCGGCAAACGCCTGCGCCCCGCCCTGGTCCTTTTGTGCGGGTCTTTTGCCCCCGCCTTCCGGTCAATCCTGGTGGATGTGGCCTGTGCCGCCGAATTAATTCATACCGCATCACTTGTGCATGACGATGTCATTGACGAAGCCGCTTACCGCCGCAGCCGGCCAACTCTGTCCGCCAGTTTCGGCCAACGGCAGGCAGTCCTGTACGGCGACTTTTTGTTTGCCAAGGCTTTCTCCCTTTTAACAGGGCACGGACTTTCTTCCGTTCTGGGAAACATGACACGGGCCATCAGCCTGATGTGCGAAGGAGAAATCAGCCAGGCAAGAGCGCTTTACGACTGCCGGCAAACGGAAGCCGATTACTACGCCTATATCTACAAAAAGACTGCTTTCTTCATCTCCGCCTGCTGCCTTTCCGGTGCGGAAGCCGGCGGTTTGCAACAGCCTTTGCCAAACTTGCTGGCAGCATACGGCCTGCAGCTGGGATACGCTTTTCAGATCACCGACGACCTGCTCGATTTTACCGGCCAAGCGGAAACAACAGGCAAACCGGTCTTAAAAGACATGCGGGAAGGATACCTGACATTGCCGGTACTGAAGCTCCTGCGCCACCCGCAGCACGGCCATGCAGCCAGGAAAATCATTGAAGAAAGGGCTTTCAGCGATGAAAATCTCCTCTATATCTGCCGGGCACTGGACAAAAGCGGTATAATCCGGGAA
>DUUE01000147.1 GCA_012841735.1 Bacillota bacterium
AGCAGTGTCCTGCCGCCCAAACTTTCGGGGTCAATACGGCCGGCCAGTTCTTCCGGTACGGTAACATGGCGCTCGTCACCGTCACTGATATAACGTTCCCCTGGGTTGCTGTCGAAGTAATTGAGCCAGCGGTGCATTTCTGTGCCGTCGGCACGGACGCGGGGCAGGCGCAGCGGGTTGAATCTTGTGTCAAAGGGCGAAAGTGCCGGGTTTGCCCCGACCAGGAGCAGTGCCTCGTGTGTATAGCCGGTTCCTTCCCATGCTCCGCTGACAATATGGCTGTCATCTGCAGGCAGTGCACCATAAGGCAGGGCGAGGGTGGTAACCTGGTAACCCGGCAAAATACTTTGCGTTTCCCGCACATGCATGGCCAGACTGCGGACGGCTTCTTCGGGTGAAACCTTGGCCAGGTTTTCATGATTGTAGGCATGGTTGCCGATTTCAAAGCCATAGGAGTGAAGGAGTTTCAGCTTTTTTTCAATATAATCCCTTTGGCGGAAGGGAACGGGATAGTAGATAAAAAAAGTGGCTGCGGGGTTAAAATCAGCATGGGCGGCAGCCATCTCCTGCAGGATGGCCACGGCACAGTCGGGATCTATGATCAGGTTGTCGTCCTCCTCCAGCAAGCGGAATTGCCCCGCCGTACCGTCATCGAAGGTAAGGACGACCGGTGATGTCCCGGCCGGTATGTTAATGTCTCCCCTGAGGAAGTCGTTCAGACTGACCGGCCTGTATCCTTTTTCATACAACGTCTGCAAGTCCTGGCGGAAGTTATCCGTGCTTCTTCTCCAGGTGGCTTCTTCACCGCCGATTTCATGATACATCAGGACCATAACTTTACCTGCTTCATTGGCCCCTATTGCTTTTAGGTCAGGCTGCTGTTCTTCCGGTGACTCTGTTTCCGTGTCCGGAGGAGCGGTAATCTCCGGAGACAATGTCTCCTCAGGCACAGGTTCTTGCGGAGGCGGGGGCGCCTCAGACTGGCACCCGGCAAGTAACAGCAGGCAGAGCAGGAATACAAGGGTGTGTTTCACAGTAATTTCCCCCTATCTTTCTGCCGGGTGGTAATACTTGCTGTAATTGCTGATTTGTTTCAAATCGTTGATAAAGTGTTTTTTCAGCCGGGGGAAATTTAGATCGCCTGGCATCAGCAACGGGCGAATCCATCGTGCCTGTTTGATCCTGGCCACAAGTTCCGGGTCACGGACATATTTTCTGACCAGAAAGCGGGGAACAATGGCGCAGACACACTGTTTGTCCGCAAAGGTCAGGGGCAGTTCCTGCTCTTCAATATAGTCGCGGACCAGGCAGGCCGCCAGGTTCAGGCCACTGCCCGTAGTGTAATAATTGTTGCGCCCCTGTCTGATATTCAGTTCCAATACTTTGTATTTTCCGTCCCGGGCGTCATATTTAATGTCAAAATGGGTGATGCCCACAATCTGCAGTGCTTCCAGGAAAGGAATAAAACGGTCACAGAGAGCTGTGTTGTTTTCGCTGAGAATGGCAGTATAATTTCCCACCAGCATGGGTGCATGGTCTTCCAGTAAAATATGGCCCAGAGCCGCCCCTTTCACCTTGCCGTTGCGGTCGGAGTAGCATGTCAGGACGCGCATGGCTGTATCATCGCCGGGAATATACTCCTGAATAATGAGGGTGCCTGCATAACCGGAAGTGCATACGGACGCCAGCACTTTTTGCAGCTCCTGCCTGCCTGTAATAAAATAACCTTTCTTTTTGCCCGGAAAAACGTATCTGGAATATAGCACTGTATCGGACGGTTTGACGAAAACGGGGAAAGGAAAAGGAAGATCAATATCCGTTTGTGCTCCTTTGCTGCAGTCAAATATATAAGTGCCGGGGTGATCAAGCCCGTATTCGGCACACAGTTTATAAAATTCTTCTTTGACGACAAGCCGGTCGTACAGTTTTTGCTCTATGTAGGGGACAAAAAAATTACCGCTTAAATGCTCCCTGTTTTCAATGGCCAGGCGGACATAGTTGTCATTATTGCCCAGAATGATTTTTTTGCTTCCGGGATGTTGCCTGTCAATTTCCTCCATCATACGGATAAAAACGGTGCCGTTTTCTATATCTTCGTTGTAATAACCCTGTATCAGGGCAGTATCCGTGGTGGGGTAAATGGGGTGTTTGCCGGCAACGATGGATTTGACCCGGTAGGCTTCATAAAATGATCTTGCCATGCTGTAATTGCTGATGTCCCCGCCCAGCAGAACGGGCAGGAAATCATGTTGTTCAAACTTCATCTTTTTTTCTCCTCCGTAAAAGCAAATTGACAATTTTACGGTAAAAGGGTACCAGAACGGTAAAGACAAAATAGAGGGGGGAGTTAGTCACATAGGTGAATTCACCGATAAATTCGGTGTATTCACCACCGAATTTTTTCTTAAATTCATGCAGCCCCAGGAGAGGGTTGTCCTGCCGCAAGTCGCCTACGGTGCCGAACTGGTCATAATATTTGATGCCGTGTTCATGGGCATATTTAATATGTTCACAGTAGACAAGGTAGTTGGCAAAAGTCTCCGTCAGGTCGTCATGGTTGCCCGCATATAATACCCAGCCCTTGTCACCGTAAAAAACAATCATCTGGGCACTGACAGTGACGCCTTCCGGGTATTTGTCACTGTAAGCAGTAAAGAGCCGCTTGTTTTCCTCTAATTTTGCGATCTGCCTGTTCAGCTGGTCCAGCTGTTTTTGCAGATTCCGGCCGCCGTTGGCGGCAGCTTTTTGTTCCAGTTTTGCCAGGTCTGCCAGGCAGCGTGCAAGCTCTGACTCGATCTTTTTTACAATTTCAGCCGGATATGCTCGTCCCAGGAATAGCTTAACATGGCCGCCTTGATCGAAAATCTCATAAAAACGGGTGTAAAATTCATATTCGTGCTGGAAGATGTTCTTGCGCCGCTCCGTGGCGGCCGTCAACCGGTAAAATGTTTTCACATCTTCTGCCGTGCCGATTTTTACTTCCACGCCATATTGCATGGCTTTCCTGATCCGCTGCCTGGTAGAGGCGGAAAACCTTTTTTCAATCTCCGGCCAGTCGTCGTCGGTTTTAATACGGAAAGTGTAACGGGGTTGGCTTGCTTCAAAGTTTTTGTTATAGCCAAAATGCCTGTAGCCGAGGGACAGGAGTTTTTCCACCAGCCGGTAATTGTTTTCGCCGTCTGTGATGGGCCGGGCGTCTTTGTCAATCCGGTGCAGTTTGATATCAGGATCTATTTTAAAATAAAGGCCTTTTCTTTTTCTGACATAATCGCCGACGCACCGGGTAAAAAACTCCAGCAAACTGTCATTACTGTAGTCAAGAACGAAACCCCGGGGCGCGTAGAAATGGCCGTAGCCGAAGGGCAATTTTTTTTCCAGCAGCATGGCGGCGGCAATTAGCTTTCCCTTTTCCCTGACACCAAGATAGTGTGGGACAAGGCCCCTGTGTCTGCTTGTTTCACCCCAGAAGGGGGATTGCAGGAAATGTGATTTTGTTGGGTGGTTTTCAACAAAGGTATTAAATTCGGCCGTCGGAACGGCAGTCACAAATTCCATCAACTCACACATCCTTTGTCCCAGTAGCGCTTATTACTATAAGTATTACTTCTCGCTTGCTTTGCTATCCCCTGTCTGCCAGGCAAAAGATTGCC
>DUUE01000426.1 GCA_012841735.1 Bacillota bacterium
AGAAAGCACATACAAACTGACGAGAAAAAATGCCAGCCCCGCCACCATACCCCGCCGGCGCAAAAAACGGTTGCAGAAAAAAGGCAAACCGCCTTTACGCTCAATCCGGAGACGGCAGCCGGTCCGCCTTGCCAGGTGGCGCAATGCGTAAAAACTGTCCAGATCCACACTAAAAGCCGCCTGGCCGTCGGACCTCTTCAGCTCCCACAGGGGAATATGGTGTGCGATGGCCAGATTAAGAAATTTTTCCGTATAGGCGCCGCGGACAACTACACGCAGATAACCGGAAAAAAAAGAGCGTAATTTTAGTATAAGCACGCACCAGCCCCCCTATGCGGCTTAAGATTTATATTCCACCGCCGTCACTGTCCCTTCCACGGCTATTTCATCACTGGCCAGGTAGCGTATCACCAGATCGTGCCCGCGCACCGCCAGTTCCCCGCTTTCAATGGCCACGCGGACACACCCTTCCGCATATTCAATGACGCCGCGATGGTTTTCTATATAGCATTGCAGGTTGCCCACAATGGTCACACGCGGCAGGTTGAGCACAATCTCCCGGGGCAGCTCCAGAATGTCTGCCAGGCGGCGGCGCCAGTTTCCGCTTTTTTTCGCACCCACTCCGCTCCCCCCTATCTCCCTTCATTTTTATGCGCCCGGCGGAACGGTTATGCAGGCGGCGGCAGCGCGGGCAGGGAGCGACCGCAGGAAAAAATACACCCTGCTGCTGTCTGCAGGGTGTATTTTTTGTCAGCGCATTATCCTTCCCGGCCTGCGGCTTTTGGGCGGCCCCAGCACTTCTGACATAATTATCGAATGGACCAGGGTATCCCGGCGCAGCAGTTTGCCGAACTGTTCGGCTTTCTTTGCCGGGACGGCGGCAACAGCTTGCCGCGGCGGCGCCGGTTTCTGATATCCGGGGCGTTTTGCAGCCTGTGGTGCACTCTCCCGCCTTTCCTGTTTCGCAATACCCCCCGGTTCATCCCGGGGGGCGGTCGGTGCAGTTTGCGGGGCATCGGAGGTGACATCCCGGGGCAGGCCAAACAACTCCGACAGGTCAAATTCGCCCAGTTCGGGCAGTGTCATCCGCCGGGGACGCTGCGGCCTGCCGGCAGGCTTTTTCTTCCCGCTTTCCGCTGCGGCACGCAAAAGCGAAAAAATGAGAAAGAGGATAAAAAGCCCTATAATTTCCACGCCATCACCCCCGGGATTTATTTTTCGTTGTCGTCATCCGACGTTCCGCCGCCCAATCTGGCGATGGAATCGCGCATTTGGGTATCGGCTTTTATATTTTGCAGGTTATAGTAATCCATAATCCCCAGCTTGCCTTCACGCAGCGCCTGGGCAAATGCCCGCGGCACTTCGGCTTCCGCTTCCACCACTTTGGCGCGCATTTCCTGGACGGTAGCCCGCATCTCCTGCTCGTAAGCGACAGCCATGGCCCTTCTTTCTTCCGCCTTGGCCTGGGCAATACGCTTGTCGGCTTCCGCCTGGTCAGTCTGCAGTTGTGCACCAATGTTTTTGCCCACATCCACATCGGCAATATCAATGGACAGGATTTCAAAAGCCGTCCCGGCATCCAGGCCTTTGTTCAGCACAGTCTGGGAGATTCTGTCCGGGTTTTCCAGCACTTCTTTGTGGGATACGGCAGAACCGATGGTAGTTACAATCCCTTCACCCACACGGGCAATAATTGTTTCTTCCCCGGCACCGCCCACCAGGCGTTCAATATTGGCCCGGACGGTAACACGTGCTTTGGCTTTGACTTCAATCCCGTCCTTGGCCACGGCAGCAACAATGGGGGTTTCAATCACACGCGGGTTGACGCTGACCTGTACAGCCTGCAGGACATCACGGCCGGCCAGGTCAATGGCGGCGGCCCGTTCAAACCCCAGGTCAATGCCGGCGCGCTGGGCGGCAATCAGGGCATTGGTAACCCTGTCCACATTCCCTCCGGCCAGGAAATGGCTCTCCAGCTGGTCAATTTTCAGATCCAGCCCCGCCTTGGTCGCACGGATCAGCGGGTTTATGATTTTCGCCGGCGGGACACGGCGCAGGCGCATGGCAACCAGGGTAAAAATTCCCACACGCACACCGGCGGCCAGGGCTGAAATCCAGAGACCGATAGGAATAAAACTTAAAAGGATGGAAAGACCGATAATAATGAGGGCAACCAGTATTAACACTTCATATCCAATAGGCATTTCTCTACCTCCTGTGAAAGTTTTTTAGGCAGGCCGGACAACGACCCTTGTGCCTTCCGCTTTAACAACTTTGATCCTGGTACCGGAAGTGATAAATTCTCCTTCCGACACCACGTCTATTCTTTCACCGTCGATCTCACAGGTCCCGGACGGCCGCAGCGCCGTCAGGGCTGTACCTTCCTTGCCCACCAGGTAAGCATAATCACGCGTCCCCACATATCCACGCTCTTTAGTTTCCGCATACTGCAGCACAATATGGGACCAGGCACCGGAGACTTTCAGGTAACGGTATAAAATGGCAAGCAGCAGGGCGGCTATGACCACAGAAGACAGCAAAATGCGTATTCCCTCCCCGGTACTGGCGGCAGACAGGACAACGGAAGCCACAATTGCCACCAGTCCGCCGATGCCGAAGACGCCAAAGCCTGGTATAAAGGCTTCGATTAGGAGCAGAATAATCCCTGCGACAAAAAGAAATAAAACTTCGCTCCCGGCCAGCCCGGCAACAATATGACCGCCGAAAAAAAGCGCAAAAGCTATGATACTGATCAGTCCGGCAACACCGAAACCGGCGGTCAGAACTTCCACCACCAACGCCACCAGGCCAACGGCGAGCAAGAGCGGTGCAATATAGACGCCTGTGACAAAGCGGGCAAAGCGTTCGGCCGGACTTAATTCCACAACCGTCTCCGCGGCACCTGCCAGACCCAGCGCCTCGTAAAGATCGGTGCGCCGTGCATAGATACCGTCGGCAAAGCCGATCCTGACCGCTTCTTCCGCCGTCAGGGTCAGCAGTTCATCAGGTCCGACCAGGCCTTCAATTTCCACCGCTTTTCTGACCATGGCGGCGGCAACCTGCGCGTCTTTGCCCTGGCGCTCTGCGGCCGTGCGCATTTTGGACTCCCAGGCTGAAACCGTCTTTTCATCCACCGGTTCTCCGGTCAGGTTCTGGATCTCCGCCGCGCCGATACTGCTTCCCGGCGCCATATAAAGGGCCTGGCAGGACAGGGCAAGAAAAGCTCCTGCTGACAGGGCGTCATAACGCACATAGGCATAGACGGGTATTTCCGCATCATAAATCACTTCCTGGATCCTGCCGGCCGCATCAACCAAGCCGCCCGGCGTATTCAGTTCCAGGATAATAGCGTCGGCATCGTTTGCAGCCGCTTCCCTGAAAGCACGTTCAACATAACGGACAAGTCCTCTTTCAACAGTTTCATCAATCTTTACCACATACACTATATCCCCTGCACCATGTGCCACACCGGCAGCGAAAGGAGATACAAGCAGAATGGCTGCAAACAGTAGCGCCGGCATTATTTTTCCCATTTCAGCTTCCTCCTTCTCTCCGGGCCTGATTGCTCTTACTGAGAGTATGTTCATTATATACCAAACAGGGGGAAATTAAAACAGCAGGCAAATGGCAGCCTGCTGTTATTAAGAAAATTTAACCAAAGCGCCTTCTGTTATTCTTCCTGGCGGCTTCTGATTTCTTTTTCCGTTTTACACTTGGTTTCTCATAATGTTCACGCTTGCGCACTTCGGCAAGGATACCTGTTTTTGCACACTGCTTTTTAAAGCGGCGAATCGCGCTGTCAAGTGTCTCATTTTTACCGACTTTAATTTGAGTCAACTGCTTTTCCCTCCCCTCACTGCAAACCTGCGGGAAAAATACCGGGGTGAAAGAAACAATCTTTCTGCATGAGTACCTTTTTGATTATATCTTTTTCCCCAGGGTCTGTCAATAAAGTTTGACCCGGCATTCCTGCCCGTAACAGTTCTTTCCTACGGCGTAAATTTTTTGCCGGCCAGAAGGTGAAAATGCAAGTGCCCTACAACCTGGCCCGCCGCTTCACCGCAGTTTGTTACTACCTTATAACCGCCGGAGATACCCAGTTTCGCGGCTGTATCCCTGATACCAAGCAGCAATTTTCCGGCAAGGTCCACATTATCCGCAGGAAGATCATCCAGGGAGGCAAAATGGCTTTTGGGAACCACCAGCACATGGGTGGGCGCAAGAGGTGAAATATCCTTGAAAGCCAGCAGTTCGTCCGTTTCATACACAATTTCGGCAGGCACTTCACGCCTGATAATTTTACAGAAAATACAGTCGTCCATTGTAACCCTCCAAAACTTTCTGCAGCCATTATACCACCTTTTCCCGTTACCGGCAAACCTGACATGCGTTATAAACCGCGCCCGGCCTGCAATTTGCCGGCAGGAGGACAGGCACACACCCCCTGACCTGCCATACTATGAACTAGACGGTTCATGAAAGGAGTCTGAAAATGAAAAAAAGAACGTCCACCGCCTATTTTGCCGGCGCAAATACAATATATGGTTTTTACTCCCTCTTTCACTACATACAACAGCCTGAAACAAAACGTGTCCTTATTATCAAAGGAGGCCCGGGAACCGGAAAGTCAACACTGATGCGGCAGGTAGCCGGGCAGGCACAGGCTGCAGGTTTGTCCACAGAACTGTTTTTTTGCTCGTCTGACCCGGAATCCCTGGACGCCGTGTCCATCCCCGTACTCGGTACCGTCCTGCTTGACGGGACGGCGCCCCACATGACAGACCCAAAGCTCCCGGGAGCATATGATGAAATCATCAATCTGGGTGAGCTGTGGGAGCGGAGCAGGCTGCAACCGCACAAGGATAGCATTGCGGAGCTAATCAGGCAGAACGGCAACTGGTTTGTGCAGGCATACCAGTATTTAAAAGAAGCTGCAGTGGTGATGGAAAAACTGCGCTGGCTGACGGCACAGGCCATGGACTTTTGGGCACTGTCAAAAATGACTCACCGCCTGTTAAGCGACCTGCTTGCCGCCCTGCCACCGGCGGCAGATGCGCCGCGTGAAAGGCAGCTTTTTGGCAGCGCCATTACCCCGGCCGGTTTTATCAATCATTACACCTCCATTTTTCAGGGTGTGGAACGTTTTTATCTTTTAACCGGTGACCCGGGAACGGGCAAAAGCAGCTTGCTGGAGCAAATCAGGCAGACAGTAAAGCTGGCGGGCCATTCCGTCCACGTATACCGCTGCGGCTTTGACCCGGAACGTATTGATGCCGTTGTTATCCCCGTCCTGAAAACGGCTTTTGCCAAAGTGACCTACCCGCATACTTTTTCCCCGGATCCGGCCCAGTTTGTCAGGGAACAATCCACGCTGGCCCTCAGCCGCTTTGCCAAAGCTTCCGTACTGAAGCAGCATGCCGCCGAACGGGCGGAAACATCGGAGCGTTTCTGGTATCTGCTGGGCAAAGCCATTGAAATGCTCCGCTCGGCCAAACGCAATCATGACAAACTGGAAGCACATTATGTGGCGGCAATGGATTTTTCCCGCCTGCAGGAGCTGCGGGAAAAACTGTGCGCCGAAATTTTCCGGAGCAGTTAAAAGAAAAATCAGGCAGTACTCCCTGCGGTACCGCCTGATTTTTTACGTGACAAACCTTTATTTTTCCGGAATATCCTCCACGGCAACCGTTTCCTGGGTGTTTTCCACCACGAATTGGTCAATAAGGTTATCTTTTTTGTCTACAAACTTCCAGGTTACAGTCCCTTCGGCCAGAGTCACATCCGTTGCCGGCAGGGTTACGACCTGGTAGTAATCCCGCTTCGGATTGACGCGCACCTGCACTTCCAACTGCCCCTCTCCCCCCTGGCGGGTCTGGACATCTTTCACTTCAGCATGCAGGGCAAAAAGGGCCACTTCATGCTGGGGCTGAAACGGATACTCCGGCAGGGCCACATTCCACTCCTCTGCAACTTCAGCCCAGCTTTCACCGTCAACTGCCAGGCGGAAGGTAGGGGTATCCTTCCTTTCGCCTTTATCAGCGGTTGTGAAGCTCACCTCACTCGACTTGGCAGCTTCTTCCGGCGCTACAGTCGGGCTGGCCCGGAAGGAATCATACACCGATAGGGACACCAGAAGCACCAGGAGGAACAGCAGCGGCAGCAGCCGTCGCGCTTCCACCACAAACATTTTATTCTTGGCCATGTCTTTCCACCTCTCTTCCGCCTGTCTTTTCCAATTCAATCCTATTCGCCGCACTAAAAAAATATGTCCGTCTTTTCAGAAAAAAAACGGACAGGCCGGCAGCCGGCCGGGAAAGAAAAAACGGCCTTTGGGGCCGTAAATACTGTAAAAAAGGGAGGCCTGGCGCCCCCGGCTATGTGGGCAGTATGATTTCCCCCCACAAACCGTCAGGGGAACTTTCCGTCAACCGCACCGGCAGCAGTTTACCCAGCCTGTCCTCCGGTGCAATGGCGGTGACGCGCACATAATGGCGGGTGAAACCGGCTATTTTTCCGTTGCCGGCAGTATCTTCAAACAATACTTTTTCCGTTTTGCCCACAAAACGCCTGTGGTAAGCCGCCGCCAGTTCCCTGCCGGCAGCCAGCAGCTTTTGGCTGCGCTCTTCCTTCACCGGGGCAGGAACCTGGTCCTTGTATTTGGCGGCGGGGGTTCCCCGCCGCGGGGAATATTTAAATACATGCAGGCGGCTGAATTCCGCCCGGCGCACAACCTGCAGCGTGTGGGCAAACTGCGTCTCACTTTCTCCCGGAAATCCCACCATAACATCGGTAGTGAGGGCAAGATCGGGTATGCGGGAACGCAGCCAGTCAACAAGGCGCAGGAATTCCGCTGCGGTGTAACGCCTGTTCATCCGCCGCAGGATTTCATCGTCACCGCTCTGCAGCGGCAAATGCAGGTGCGGGCAGATTTTTGGCTCGGCAAACAGCAATTCCACCAGCCGCTCGCTAACCTCCGTAGGCTCCACGGAAGAGATGCGGATGCG